>JALORQ010000075.1 GCA_025458805.1 Rubrivivax sp. | reverse complement strand
CCCATGAGCGCGGTGACGAATCCGGCCGCGACCCAGGCGAACAGCAGCGTGAACAGCCCGACCTGCAGCCAGCGCAGCGGCTCGTCGACGGCAGGCGGCTGGCTGGCGAGCAGCAGGCCGCCGGCGCCGAGGGCGGACGCGGCGACGCAGGCGAGCAGCGCGCCCCGCCGTCGTGCCGCAGCGCGGTGCAGCGTGCTGCCGTCGTCGATCCGGGCCGGCCCGCCGCGGCCGCCCGACAGTGCGGCCAGGCCGCGCCAGAAGCCGGCCCAGGGCCGCGGCGGCATCGATCCGCGCTGCAGCGGCGGTGCCGCGTCGTGCGTGTACGCGCGTCGTTGGCGTGCGGCTTGCCGGGTGTAGGCGTGAAGGGTGTCCATGCGGGTCTTTCAGTCCTGCGGCGGCAGCAGCGGGGTCCAGGTCTCGGTCAGCGCCTGCGCGCCATGGCGCAGGAAGGCGCGCAGCTCGAGCGGCGCGGCCGCGTCGATGCGCTGCACGCGCAGCTGCATGCGCCAGCCGCCGTAGGGGTGCGGGTAGGCGTTGGCCTCGATGACGCGCGCGTTGAGCAGCGGGGTGGCCACGGCCTCGACGCGCGCGTCGCGCGGCAGCGCGCGCAGCGCCGGGCCGTCGAAGTCGACGATGAACTGCGTCTCGCCGGGCAGCGGCGGCGCCCAGCTGCGGCCGCGGCGAGTCTGCACGGCGTGCGCGCCGGGCGGCAGCGCCTTGGCCTCCCCCTGCCAGTGCACGCGCCACGCGAACCGCAGCTCGCTGCCCGGGGCGGGCGTCGGCTCGGGCGTCCAGTAGGCGACGACGTTGTCCTCGGTCTCGTCGGGGGTGGGCAGCAGCAGCAGCTCGACGCGCCCCGGACCCCAGTCGCCGAGCGGCTCGACCCAGGCGCTGGGGCGGCGCTCGTATCGCGCCTCGGTGTCCTCGTAGGCCGCGAACCGGCGGTCGCGCTGCATGAGGCCGAAGCCCTCCAGCCGACGCACGGCGAAGCTCGTCGCGGTGGGCCGCTTCGGGTTGAGGAGCGGGCGCCACAGCCACTCGCCGTCGGCGGCGATCGACAGGCCGTCGGAGTCGTGCACCTGCGGCCGGAAGTCGACCGCCTGCGGCTGCAGCTCGCCGTGCAGGTACATGCTGGTCAGCGGCGCGATACCCAGGCGCGCCAGAGGCTCGACACCGCGGCGCAGGAAGATCCGCGCCTCGACGTCGAGCGTGGTCGTCGTCCCCGGGGCGACGACGAAGCGGTAGGCCCCGGTGGCGCGCGGCGAGTCGAGCAGCGCATGGATGACCAGCCGCGTCGCGTCGGGCGCCGGGCGCTCGATCCAGAAGGCCTTGAAGCGCGGGAACTCCTCGGTGCGGCCCGGCGGTGCGCCGATCGTGTCGATCGCCAGCCCGCGCGCCGACAGCCCGTACTGCTGGCCGCGTCCGAGGGCACGGAAGTAGCTCGCGCCGAGGAAGACGACGAGCTCGTCCTTGTAGTCCGGGGTGTTGAGCGCATGGTGGACGCGGAAGCCGGCGTGCCCGAGGTCGGTCCAGCCGCTGCGGTCGAAGCGGTGGCGGCCGAAGTCCCAGGCCGCCGGGTCGTAGCGCAGCTCGCGCACATCGCGCGAGCCGGGCGCTGCACCGGGCGCCACCTCGTGGATCGCCACCGGCGACCGCAGCCCGCGGCCGAGGTGGAACAGCTGCAGCTCGAACGGCAGCCCGGCCCAGATCGCCCGCTCGGGGCGGTAGCGGATGTCGCGCAGCCCGTCGTAATCCAGCCCGGCGAGCTCGGGTGGCAGGGCCTCGCGCGGCGGCACGTACGGCGCGGCGGCCTCGGCGCGGGCCAGCGCCGCGACGTCGTCGAGGTCGATGGCCAGCGCCCGGCCGGCCCCGAGGGACGTCAGCAGCAGCGCGGCGGCGAGAAAGCGGAGCATGGTCGGCACAGGGCAAACCCTGTGCCAGCAGAGAAAACTTCAGGCACGACAGTCACTTGCGTCCATGCTCCATGGTCCGGGTCGGTTCGACCGGGCGCGGCGGCGGTCCGCTTGTCGCCGATCGGCGACAACTTGCTGCACTGCAACACCCGAATTCCGATGCCAAGTGCTTGTCGCTGCTCGGCGATCGCGTCGTTCTCGCCTTGTCGCTAATCGGCGACAGAGCCCTCGAGGCCTGCCTCCGGCGCGTCGCCGCCGTCGCCGCGAAAACGCTCGGGCGTGAGGCCGTGCTTCTGCAGAAGCCGGTAGAACTCGGTGCGGTTGCGCTCCGCCAGCCGCGCCGCGTCGGCGACATGCCCGTCGGTGAGCTTCAGCAGGCCGACCAGGTAGTCGTGCTCGAAGCGGCGCCGCGCCTCGGCGTACGGCAGCACCTGCACGCCGGGCAGCCGCAGCGCGCGCTGCACCAGCGCCGGCGGGATCAGTGGCGTGGTGGCGAGCGCGCAGACCTGTTCGACGACGTTGTGCAGCTGTCGCACGTTGCCGGGCCAGTCGGCGCCGGCCAGCAGGCGCAGCGCCTCGGGTGCGAAGCCGTTGATGCGCCGGCCGTGCCGTGCCGCCACCTGCTGCAGGAAGTGCTGCGCCAGCAGCGGGATGTCCTCGCGGCGCTCGGCCAGCGTCGGCAGGTGCAGCGAGACGACGTTGAGGCGGTAGAACAGGTCCTGGCGGAAGCTGCCGTCGGCGAGCATCGCCTCCAGGTCGCGGTGCGTCGCCGAGACGATGCGCACGTCGATCGGCACCGGCGCGGTGGCGCCGACCGGCCGCACCGCGCGCTCCTGCAGCACGCGCAGCAGCTTGACCTGCAGCGCCGCCGGCATGTCGCCGATCTCGTCGAGGAAGAGGGTGCCGCCGTGCGCGGCCTGGAACAGCCCGCGGTGGTCCTTCAGCGCGCCGGTGAACGCGCCCTTGACGTGCCCGAACAGCTCGGACTCGAGCAGCGACTCCGGGATGGCGCCGCAGTTGACGGCGACGAAGGGCCGGCCGGCGCGCGGGCTCGCACGGTGGATCGCCTGCGCGAGCAACTCCTTGCCGGTGCCGCTGGGGCCGCGCAGCAGCACGCTGGCGTCGCTGGCGGCGATCAACCGCGCTTCGGCGAGCAGTTCCTCCATGCGCGCGCTGCGGCTGACGATGTCGGCGCGCCACGGCTGCGGTGCCGAGCCGGTCGCTGCGGCGTTCGGTGCCAGCGCGAGCGCGGCTTCGATGCGGTCGAGCAGTTCCTTGCCGTCGAAGGGTTTGGTCAGGTAGCCGAACACGCCGCGCGCCGTGGCGTCGACCGCGTCCGGAATCGTGCCGTGCGCGGTGAGCAGGATCACCGGCAGCGCCGGATGGCGCTCGCGGATATGGTCGAACAGCACGAGCCCGTCCGCGCCGGGCAGGCGCACGTCGCTGACGACGACCTGCGGCCGCTCCCGCGCGAGCAGCGCGAGCGCGGCCTCGGCGGACTCCGCCATGCTGACGCGATGCCCGGCCGCCGTGAGCCGCATCGCGAGCAGCCGCAGCAGATCGGCGTCGTCGTCGACCAGCAGCACGTGCGCGCCCATCGCCGCCGCTTCGGTCAGGGTCGCGCCGCGGCCGGTGCCGCCTGGCGCGACAGGCTGCGCTCGATCGCGCGCAGTGCCTCGATCTGCGCGCCGAGCTGCTCGACGCGCCGCTGCTGCTCGCGCAGCTGCTGGGCCTGGCGTTCGAGCTGCTCCTCGAGCCGGCGCTGCTCGGCGAAGCGGAACAGCAGCAGCCGCGCGATCGCCTGCCAGTGGGCCGGGGACTCCTCGCGCGCCAGCGGCTCGACCAGCATCGCGGCGCGCTGCGTGTCGCCGGGCAGCAACCTCGCGTGCGCGAGCACGACGGCCTGCTCGATGGCCAGCGCGGCGGCCTCGTCGCTGCGCGGGTCGACGCCGCTGCGCAGCACCTCGAGCCGCACCGACTCGCGCGCCAGGTCGTTGGCCGACAAGGTCTGCAGGCGCGCCTGGTAGTCGAGCAGGCGGCCGAGAGCGGCGTCGAGCGCAGCGTGCCGGGCGTCTCGCGGCTCGACCGGCGCCGGAGGCGGCGCGGTCGGTGCCGCGACCACCGGCTGGCGGGTTTCCACCGGCGCCGGCACGGGCGGCGGTGGCGGCGGCGAGGCTGCTGGTGGCGGCGTCGAGCATGCGCTGCCGAGCAGCGCGGCAGCCAGCCACCACGCGCCGCTCCGCGCGGCGCGATGCCCGGGGTCAGGGTGCGAAGGCATGCGGGAGTTCGATCCGGAAGGCGGCGCCGGGGCGCGCGGCGTCGTTCGGCAGCAGGGTCACCCGGCCGCCGTGCGCGCCGGCGATCTCGGCGACGATCGACAGACCGATGCCGGTACCCGGCAGTGTGCCCTCTGGCTGGCGCCGACCGCGGAAGAAGGGTTCGAAGATCCGCCCGCGATCGTCGTCGTCGACGCCGGGCCCGTGGTCGCGCACGACGATCCAGGCGTCGTCGCCGTCGCGTCCCCAGCTGATCTCGACGGCGCCGCCGGGCGGGCTGAAGCGCACCGCGTTCGCCAGCAGGTTGCCGAGAGCGCTCGCCATCTGCGTCGCGTCGATCTCGGGCGCCAGCGCCGGGCCCTGCGCGGCGATGCGCAGGCCCCGGGCCTGCCACTGCAGCCGCTGCTCGTCCACCAGCCGCCCGACCAGGCTCGCCAGGTCGACCGGGCGGCGCACGAGGTTGCGCGCGGCGAACGCGGCGGCGTTGAAACGCAGCAGGTCCTCGATGTGCCGCTGCAGCGTGCCGACGTTGTCGCGCAGGATGCGCGTGACCTCGCGCTGCGGCTCGGTCAGCGGGCCCGCCACACCGTCGCCGAGCAGCGCGACCCCTTCGCGCAGCGCGGCCAGCGGCGTCTTCAGCTCGTGCGAGACGTGGCGCAGGAAGCGCGACTGGTCGGCCTCGAGCTCGGCCAGCCGCTGGCGCAGCCAGTCGAGCCGCCGACCGATCTGTCGCGCGTCGGCCGGGCCGGGGATCTCGATGCGCTCGTCGAGCCGGTTGGCGCCCAGCGCGACGATCGCCCGTTCGACGCGCTGCAGCGGCCGCGCCAGCGCCCACGCGAGCGCCAGCGCGAGCGCCACCGCGACGGCGATCGACGCGCCGATCTGCTGCGCCAGCGCGGTGCGCCGCTCCTCCATGCGCTGTTGCAGCGCGGCGGCACCGGCTTCGGAAGCGACACGCACGCGCTCGCCCAGGCGCAGCGCGAGGCGGTCGAGGTCGCGGAAGTCGGCCACCAGTTCCGCGTCGCGCGCAGGCTCGGGAGCGCCGTCGAGCCGGCCGCGGATGGTGTCGAGCCGCTGCGTCCAGGCCGCCCTGCCGTCGGCGTCGATGCCGGCGTCGTGGAGCGCGCGCACGACCCCCGCGGCCTCGTCGGCCGCGGCCTCGAAGGTCTGCCGCAGCGGCTCGTCGCCGAGCACGAGGTACTGCCGCGCGGCGCGCTCCATCGTCTGCTGCTGCTCGGACAGACGGTCGACCAGCCCGGCGAGCTCGAGCTGCCTTGCCGCGCCCTGCCGCGACTCGTCGAGCAGGTCCTCGAGCGCCGACAGGCCGCGAAGCGACACCGCGGCCAGCAGCAGCGCCAGCGCCATGAAGGCCGCGACCAGCAGCTGCCGGAACGACGGCCGCGTCAGCGCCGGCATCGCGGCGCCGCGGCGCTACATGCCGGCATAGTTGGGTCCGCCGCCGCCCTCGGGGGTGACCCAGACGATGTTCTGCGTCGGGTCCTTGATGTCACAGGTCTTGCAGTGCACGCAGTTCTGCGCATTGATGACCAGACGGTCGCCGCCGTCGTCGCCCTTCACGAACTCGTAGACGCCAGCCGGGCAGTAGCGGCTCTCGGGGCCGGCGTAGCGCTCGAGGTTGATCGACACCGGCACCGATGCATCCTTCAGCGTCAGGTGGGCCGGCTGGTTCTCCTCGTGATTGGTGTTGCTGATGAACACCGAGGACAGCCGGTCGAAGGTGAGCACGCCGTCGGGCTTGGGGTAGCGGATCGGCGGCACCTGGCCGGCCGCGTGCATCCGCGCGTGGTCGGGGCCGTGGCGGTGGATCGTCCACGGCGGGCTCTTGATGCCCAGCCGCGGCAGCAGCCACTGCTCGACGCCGGTCATCACGGCACCGATCGTGTTGCCCTGCTTGAACCACTGCTTGAAGTTGCGGCTGCGGTCGAGCTCCTCGCGGAGCCAGCTCCTCTCGAACTCGGCCGTATAGGCCGACAGCTCGTCGCCCGAACGGCCGCCCTGCAGCGCGTCGAACGCGGCCTCGGCGGCCAGCATCCCCGACTTGATCGCCGCGTGGCTGCCCTTGATGCGCGACGCATTCAGCATCCCCGCGTCGCAGCCGACGAGCGCGCCGCCCGGGAAGACCAGCTTCGGCAGCGAGAGCAATCCGCCCGCGGTGATCGCCCGAGCGCCGTAGCCGATGCGCTTGCCGCCTTCGAGATGGACGCGGATCGCGGGGTGCGTCTTCCAGCGCTGCATCTCGTCGAACGGGCTGAGCCAAGGGTTCTGGTAGTCGAGCCCGACGACCAGCCCGAGCGTGACGCGCCCGCCCTCGAGGTGATAGAGGAAGCCGCCGCCGTAGGTGTGCTCGTCCATCGGCCAGCCGGCCGTGTGCACGACCAGCCCCGGGCGCGCGGTCGCCGCCGGGACCTCCCAGAGCTCCTTGATCCCGATCGCATAGGCCTGCGGGTCGCGGCCGTCGTCGAGCCCGAAGCGGGCGATGAGCTGGCGGCCGAGGTGGCCGCGTGCCCCTTCGGCGAAGATCGTGTAGCGGCCGACGAGCTCCATCCCGAGCTGGAAGCCTGCCGTCGGCTGCCCGTCCTTGCCCAGGCCGACTTGTCCGGTGGCGACGCCGCGCACGCGGCCGTCGTCGCCGTACAGCACCTCCGCGGCCGCGAAGCCCGGAAAGATCTCGACGCCCAGCGCCTCGGCCTGCTCGGCCAGCCACTTCGTGACCGCGCCGAGGCTGATCACGTAGTTGCCTTCGTTGTGCAGGCAGTCCGGGACCAGCCACGGCGGTGTCCGGCTCGCGCCGTCCTCCGACAGGAACAGCACCTCGTCGCCGGTGACCGGCTGCAGCAGCGGCGCGCCGCGCTCCTTCCAGTCGGGGAACAGCTCGGTGATCGCACGGGGGTCCATCACCGCGCCCGACAGGATGTGCGCACCCGGCTCGGAACCCTTCTCGAGCACGACGACGGAGACCTCGGCGCCGCGCGCCGAGGCGAGCTGCTTGAGCCTGATCGCGGTCGACAGCCCGGCCGGCCCGGCGCCGACGACGACGATGTCGTACTCCATCGCCTCGCGCGGGCCATGCTGCTGAAGGATCTCTTGCGGGGTCATGCGGCAGGGCTCCGGAGCCGGTCGGGAACGCGATTCTAGGAGGGCAGAGGCGAAAAAGCGAACGGTCGTGCTATTTTCTTGAGGGCCTTGTCGGCAAGGGGTGTTGGTGGCGGTCGGCCGCTTGCTTCACCTTGCCGCGCAGGCGGTGCCGGCATGCACGAGCGCAAGGACCTCGTCGGCGATCGCGAGGCACGCGGTGAGGCCGGGCGACTCGATGCCGAGGCAGGCCACCACGCCGTCGCAGCCGTGCCGGTCCGGGCCGGCGACGACGAAGTCCGCCGTCGGTTCGCCGGGGCCCGACAGCTTGGGCCGCACGCCGGCATAGGCCGGCTGCAGCGCGCCGTCGGGCAGTGCGGGCCAGTAGCGGCGCACCGCGGACTCGAAGGCGGCGCGGCGCGCGACGTCGACGGTGTAGTCGAGCGCCGCTTCGCCCAGGTCCGGCGGCAGCCACTCGACGTCGGGGCCGAAGCGCGCCTGCCCGCCGAGGTCGAGGGTCAGGTGCACGCCGAGACCGCCGTCGACCGGCGTCGGATAGATCAGCCGCGAGAACGGAGCGCGGCCGGCGAGCGAGAAGTAATGCCCTTTGGCCAGGCGCTGCGCGGGCAGCATGGCGGTCGGGAGACCCTCGATCGAACGCGCCACGGCGGGTGCGCCCAGTCCGGCCGCATCGACGATCCAGCGGCAGGCGAGCTCGAACGGCTCGTCGCCCCCGGTGCGCGCGCGCCAGAGGCCGCCCTCCCGGCGCGCGCCGACGAAGGGGCTGCGCACCGCGAGCAGCGCGCCGGCGCGCTCGGCGTCGGCCAGCAGCGCGGCCATCAGCGCGTGGCTGTCGACGATGCCGCTCACCGGCGAGTGCAGCGCGGCGACGCAGCGCAGCGCCGGTTCCATCTCGCGCGCCTCGTCGCCGCCGATCCGGCGCAGCCCGGGCACCCCGTTGGCGCGGCCGCGCCCGGCGATCGCGTCGAGCGCCGCCGTCTCGGCGTCGTCGGTGGCGACGACGAGCTTGCCGCACACGCGGTGCGGCACGCCTCGGTCGCGGCAGTAGTCCACCAGCCGCTCGCGACCGGCGACGCACAGCCGCGCCTTCAGGCTGCCCGGTGCGTAGTAGAGCCCGGCGTGGAGCACCTCGCTGCTGCGCGACGAGATGCCGCGGCCGAAGCCCGGCTCGCGCTCGGCGATCACCACCTCGAGATCGGCCTCGGCCAGCGCGCGCGCCGCGGCCAGACCGACGACGCCGGCCCCGACGACGAGCACGTCGACCCGGTCCACGCGGGCGATTCTGCCGCCGCGCGGCCCCACGGCCGGCACCGGGGTGCGTGCTATCGTCCCGCGCAGGGGGGTCCGGTGCCGGCATTCGGACCGGCGCCGGGCGTGTGCGGGAGATGCAGCGATGTCCTACCAGATCGACCTGTCGGGCCGCGTGGCCTTCGTCACCGGCGCATCGGGCGGGCTCGGCGCGCAGTTCGCGCGCACCCTCGCCCGGGCCGGCGCCGGCGTCGTGCTCGCCGCGCGCCGCGTCGAGCGGCTGAAGACGCTGCGCGCCGAGATCGAGGCCGAAGGCGGCGACGCCCACGTCGTCACGCTGGACGTGACCGACCACGACAGCATCGCCGCCGCAGTCGCGCACGCCGAGACCGAGATGGGCACGATCGACATCCTGGTCAACAACTCCGGGGTCAGCACGACGCAGAAGCTGGTCGACGTGACGCCCGACGACTTCGACGACGTCTTCGACACCAACACGCGCGGCGCCTTCTTCGTCGCTCAGGCGGTCGCGCGGCGCATGATCGCGCGCAGCAAGGGCGAGGCGCCCGGCACCTTCACCGGCGGGCGCATCGTCAACATCGCGTCGATGGCCGGCCTGCGCGTGCTGTCGCAGATCGGCGTCTACTGCATGAGCAAGGCGGCGGTGATCCACATGACGCGCGCGATGGCCCTGGAGTGGGGGCGCTTCGGCATCAACGTCAACGCGATCTGCCCCGGCTACATCGACACCGAGATCAACCACCACCACTGGCAGACCGACGCCGGCCGCAAGCTCGTGCAGATGCTGCCGCGCAAGCGCGTCGGCGTGCCGCAGGACTTGGACGCCGTGCTGATGATGCTGTGCGCCAACGAGAGCCACTTCGTCAACGGGGCGGTGATCGCCGCGGACGACGGATTCGGCCTCTGACGACGGACGCGATGCGCGCGCTGACGCCGCTCGAGGCCCGCGTCGTGGGGGTGCTGGCCGAGAAGCAGGCCACCGTCCCCGACACCTACCCGCTGTCGCTCAATGCGCTGGTCGCCGGCTGCAACCAGAAGACGGCGCGCCACCCGGTGATCGAGGCCACCGAGGCCGAGGTGCTGACCGCCGTCGACGGCCTCAAGTCGCTGGCGCTGGTGTTCGAGGTCTCGGGCGCGCGCGTCGTGCGCTACGAGCACAACCTGCCGCGCGCGCTCGGCGTGCCGGGCGCCGCGGCCGCGCTGCTCGCGGTGCTGATGCTGCGCGGGCCGCAGACCGCGGCCGAGCTGCGGCTCAACGCCGAGCGGCTGCACCGCTTCGCCGACATCTCGTCGGTCGAGGGCTTTCTCGACGAACTGGCGGCCAAGGATCCGCCGCGGGCGCTTCGCCTGCCGCGCGCACCGGGATCGCGCGAGGCGCGCTGGGCGCACCTGCTGTGCGGTGACGTCGCGCTGCCCGAACCCGGCGCGTCGCCGGCGGCGATCGCGGGCGAGGTCGGTCCCGGCGAGATCGCAGCGCTCAAGGCCGAGCTGTCACGGCAGTCCGCGGAGGTCGCCGCGCTGCGCGCGCAGGTCGAGCGGCTGGCGCGCGAGCTCGGCGTCGATCCTTCCGCCTGATGCCACCCGCCCTGCGGAGACCGCGATGCGCTTCCACGTGCCCGCCGAGAAGAGGCTGACCAGCGAGATCGTGATCCCGATCCGCTGGGGCGACATGGACATGATGGGCCATGTCAACAACACGACCTACTTCCGCTACCTCGAGATCGCCCGGCTCGACTGGCTCTACAAGGTCGGCGGCCCTCCCGACCCTGGGGGGCAGGGGCCGGTGATCGTGAACGCGTTCTGCAACTTCATCCGCCAGCTCGAGTTTCCGGGCGACGTGCTGGCACGGCACTATGTCGCCAACCCGGGACGCACCAGCTTCGATACCTACATCACGCTCGAACGCACCGACAGCCCGGGCGTGATCTATGCCGAGGGCGGCAGCAAGACGGTATGGACCGACTTCAAGGCGCAGAAGTCGGTGCCGCTGCCGGACTGGATGCGCGCGCTGGTGAGCTGAGACCGGCGCGCGCCGGGCGCTTCAGCCGCGCCGCCGCCGCGCCACGAAGGCCACGGCCAGCAAGCCGGCGGCGAGCATCGCGTAGGTCGTGGGTTCCGGCACCTGGGTGATGACGCGCAGGTAGTCGCCCGGATCCGCCGTCTTGAGCGACAGCGACAGCGTCGGGCTCCCCGGGCTCCAGGTCAGCGAGTCGCCGACGGCGGCCTCGAGATCCGAACGCCGCTCGAACGAGTAGACGACGCCGTCGATGCCGTAGGTCGCGGTCGAATCGATCAGCGAGCTGACCGAATCGGAAACCGACACCACGGGCGCCGAGAACTGCAGCGTGGCCGCGACCTCGGACCCCACGGTCTCGCTGTCGTAGAAGACGAGCCAGGACTGCAGGTCGCCGACGCGCTTCTCCTGGATGAAGTACAGCACGCCGTCGGTGTCGACCAGCCCGGCGCCGACAGCGGCCGTGCCGGCATAGGCCTCGAAGCTGAAGCCGTCGGTGATCGAAGTCGCGACCGGGACCGCAGCCTGGGCGACGGCGGTCGTCATCAGCGCGAGGGCCGCGGCGAGGGCAGGGACGGATCGCATGGCCGAATTCTCCGTGGATGTCCGGATCCTACCCGCGGTGCGTGAACGAACATGCCAACCCTGTCTCGGGAACGCGCCGTTGCATCCCCCGCGAATCGGGGGGGCACCGGCCACACGCGGTACCGCGGCGTTCACCCGCTCAGCAGCCGGTGCACCAGTTCGGCCGTCGTGGCCGCGCCGGTCTTGCGCATCAGCCGCGCGCGGTAGACATCGACCGTGCGCGGGCTGATGGCGAGCCGCCGGCCGACCAGCTTGCTCGTCAGCCCCTCGATCAACAGCGCGGCGATCTCGCGCTCGCGCGGCGTGAAGTCGAGCTTCAGCGCGCGCCGCGACGACAGGTCCTCGAAGGCCCAGATGCCGGCGGCGTGCGGGGCACCCGGGTCGAGCGCGCGCCCGCTGACGTGGCACCAGAACAGTTCGCCGTCGAGCCGCTTCATCACGCGGTCGTCGGCGTAGCGCCCGTTCTCGTCGAGCCGGGCGACGATGCGCTCGCCGGTGCGCTGGAACTCGTCCGCGCTCGGATAGAGCACCTCGAACGAACGTCCGACGAGCTGCTCGCGCGTGGCGCGGAAGATCGCCAGCAGCTCCCCGTTGCAGTCCGTCATCAGGCGCTGGCGCGACAGCACCAGGCCGACCGGCGCGAGGTCGAAGGCGGTGCGGTAGTCGAACGCCGGCGGCGTCACAGCAGCGCGCAGGTCGTCGTCGAGTGCGCGGCGAGTTCGTCGTCGGCGTCGATCAGCTGCACCTCGCCGAACACCAGCGAGCGGCCCATGCGCAGCACGCGCGCCACGACGCGCGCCGCGCCGCTCGTCCCCGAGACCGGGCGCAGGAAGCTGGTGTTCATCTGCACGGTCGTCATCGGCTTGAAGCCGCCGAGCCGGGTCATCACCGCGAGCACCATCGCGGTGTCGGCGGCGGCCATCATGGTCTGGCCGCAGAGGACGCCGCCGCTGTGCACGTGCTCGCGCGTCACCGGCAGTGCGAGCACGACCTCGCCGGCACGCGCCTCGAGCACGCGCAGGTCGAGCCGCCGGACATAGTCCGCGAAGACGCTGCCGAGCGCGGCCTGCAGCATGTCGAGGTCGGCGAGCGACGGCGAGTCGGTGGTCATGCGCGGCTCCTCGGGTGCATGCAGGTGCAGATGCAGGCGCGTGTCGGTCCCTAGTCAATTCTACGTAACGCCTACTTAACGGCTTAGGTAGTACGCTTCGAGGCTGCGCTTCAGCGGAGGCATCCCCCCATGCGAAAGATCTACCCGAATGCGGCGGCCGCGCTCGACGGCATCGTCCGCGACGGCCAGCTTCTGGCCGTCGGCGGGTTCGGCCTGTGCGGCATTCCCGAGGCGCTGATCGACGCGCTGCGCGACAGCGGCGCGAAGGACCTGACGGTCGTCAGCAACAACGCGGGCGTCGACGGCTTCGGCCTCGGCAAGCTGCTCGAGACGCGGCAGATCCGCAAGATGATCTCGAGCTACGTCGGCGAGAACAAGGAGTTCGAGCGCCAGTACCTGGCCGGCGAGCTC
>JALORQ010000003.1 GCA_025458805.1 Rubrivivax sp. | reverse complement strand
GTGACCTGCACGTCCTCCTCGTGGTTGTCGAACGGCGAGACCGGGATCCCGGTGAGCGCCCAGATGTCGTTGAAGTTGACCTCGGAGGCGAGCACGTAGACCAGCGCCTCGTTCGGCTCGGGCGTGTCGACCGGGACGATCAGCTCGACCTCGCTCTTCGTCGGTTCGCCGAAGCGCGGTTCGCCCGTCTCCGGGTTCTTGGGAACGCCGAAGGCGTACTGCCACGCCGGCAGCGGCGTGATGCCGGGGTAGAACGGCGCGCCGCGCGGCAGCAGCCGGCCTTCGGCGACCTGGCCCTCGGCCCACGCCTGCTGCTCGGCGGCGAGCCGCACGCCGCCGCGGCGGATCGGCAGCGCCGGGCTCTTCTTCTCCATGAACTGCTCGATGCCGGTCTTGCCGCCCTCGGGGTCGACGATGGCCTGCGCGAACAGCTCGGCCTCGATCGCGAGGCCGGCGTCCAGACCCTGCGCCCAGCCGGTGCGGATGGCCTGCAGCGCGCGGTCGCGCGCGCCGGCGCGGCCGGCCCACTCGAGCTGCCGCTGCACCATCTGCAGGTGGTCGTCGGCGAGCGCCTCGTCGAGGGACAGCGGTGACGGCGCGTTCCACGAGGCGAGGCTGGCGTGGCGCTCGGCGAGCGCGCGGCCCAGCACGCTGCCGGAACGGTCGGCCAGGTAGTCACGGATGCGCGCGTGCGCCGCCGAGACGACATCGCCCGAATCGCCGGCGAGCTCGTCGACGACGCCCATCTTCATGGCCTCGCCGCCGGCGACCGGGCGGCCGCCGAGGATCATGTCGAGCGCATCGGCAAGCCCGGCCGCGCCGCGGCGCGACGCGAGCAGACGCGGCAGGCGCTGCGTGCCGCCGTAGCCGGGCAGCAGGCGCAGCCGGATCTCGGGCTGGCCGAATCGCGCGGTGGGCTCGGCGATGCGCCAGTGGCAGGCGAGCGCGAACTCCATGCCGCCGCCGAGCGCGACGCCCTGGATCGCGGCGATGCAGGGCTTGTTCATGCGCTCGATCTTGCGGAACGCGAGGTGCGCGTTGTTCGGCAGCGCGCGCGCCTCGTCGAGCGTGCGGATGTCCTCGAGCATCTGCCGGATGTCGGCGCCGGCGACGAAGCTCGCCGTGCCCTGCCCGGTGAAGACCACCGCCGCGACGTCGTCGCGCCGCGACAGGTGCTCGACGACGACGGTCAGCTCGTCGAGCGCGCGCTCGTTGAGCGCGTTGACCGGCGGGTTGGTCACCGTCACGGTGGCCACGCGCGTGCCGTGCACGTCGTTGTACTGGACCGTGAAGTAGCGGTAGCGCTCGAACATCTGCTGTTCGTCGGCCATGCGCTGGCGGCGCTTCCAGTCGTCGACCGCGGTCTTCAGCTCGGCCAGGCTCTCGGGGTTCTTCAGCGTCGACGCGTCGCCGACGTCGAGGTCCTCGACCAGCGCGCGCACCATGCGGCGCATGTACTTGCCGCTGCGCGTCTCGGGGAACTGGCTGACCTCGATGAAGTCGCTCGGCACGGCGACGGCGCCCTTCTCGCTGCGCACGAGGTCGGTCAGCCGGCGCTTGTCGTCCTGCGTCAGCTTGCGGCCTGGCGCCGGCTTGACGAAGGCGAGCGGCGTCAGCCCCTTCTCGCGGTGCGGCGCGCCGACGACGATGACGTTGCCGACCGGGCTGTCGGGGTCGAGCGACTTGTGGCGCAGGATCGCGCCCTCGATCTCCTCGGTGCCCATGCGGTGGCCGCTGACGTTGATGACGTCGTCGCTGCGGCCGTGCAGGCTGAAGCTGCCGTCGGCATAGCGCACCGCGAAGTCGCCCTGCGTGTAGGCCCAGCTGCCGCGCCAGCGCGACCAGTAGGTGCCGACCCAGCGCTTGGCGTCGCCCTTCCAGCCCGGCTGCACGCGGTCGCCGTCGACCGAGAAGTGCTCGGCGTCGCCCCAGACGGTGCGCGCGAGGTACGGGTAGGGCGCGGCGATGACGATCTCGCCCTTCTCCTCCTGCTCGGCGCGGCGCCAGGCCACGCCGCCGGCGGCCGCGTCGCGCACGAACGGGCTGGCCGGCGGCGCGCCGGCCTCGGCGTCCTCGACCCAGACGTCGCCGACGATCCACGGCAGCGGATAGGTGTGCGCGTCGGCGTGCAGCGGGTAGTCGGGGTTGCCGTAGAAGTGCGTCCAGACCATCCCGCCGTGCTCGGTGGCCCAGTAGCTGTTGATGTACTGCGGCGTCATCAGCTCCATGCCGAACTGCTGCACCGCGGGGCTGGTCGGCTCGGCGCAGAAGGTCGCCACGCGCAGCGTGCTCAGGTCGTACTGGCGCACGTCGCGCACGTTCTCCGGGTCGGTCATGATCGTCTTCAGGAACGTCACGCCGGCCTTGAAGATGCGCACCCGGTAGCGCTCGATCATCGACGCGTAGCGCCCCGCATGCGGGAAGGTCGGCGCGCCCTCGCCGAGGATGCCGGTGCAGCGCGTGGTCATCGTCGCGCTGAGCATGTAGCTCTGGCCGGTGATCCAGCCCGGGTCGGCGACGACGTAGACGACGTCGCCGGGGCGCGCGTCGAACGCGATCTTCATCGTGTGCGCGACGCCGGACGTGTAGCCGCCGTGCACGTGCACCACGCCCTTGGGCTTGCCGGTCGAGCCCGAGGTGTAGATGAAGAAGAGCGGGAACTCGGCATCGAGCGGCCGCGGCGGGCAGGCGGCCCAGACCGCGCGCACGAAGTCGGCATCGGGCAGCGCGAGCAGCGCGGCCTCGTCGGCGACCGCGAACCCGGCGGCGCGCGCGGCGGCGAGCAGCGCCTCGCCGGCGGCGTCGGTCAGCTCGTGGCTCCAGCGGTCGCGCTCGGCGCGCCAGACCAGGTCGGCCTGCGCGGTGTGGCGCGCGACGACCACGGCCTCGACGCGCGGCGGCGTCGCGACCAGCGCCTCGGCGACCGCGGTGCGCACGCGCGAGGCCTCGGCGGCGTTGAGCCGGCCGGCGCGGCCGAGCTCGCGCAGCGCGCGGCCGACGCCGCGCATCGCGTCGGCGCGCAGCACCGTCACCTCGCCGGCCAGCGTCTCGTCGACGGTGGTCAGCACCTGAGCCGCGTCGCCTTCGGCCAGCCCCAGCGTCGCGAGCCGCTGCGCGATCGTCGTGCGCACGACGGCGACCGGGACGTAGTCGTCGAGCGCCGGGTCGGTGTAGGCGGTCTTGAACGGGACGATCTGCGCGTTGCGGTAGCCGCCGTCGGCGGTGATCACGATGCGCGCGCCGGCGTCGTGGATGCGGTCCGACAGCGTCTTGTCGGAGAAGCCGCCGAACACCGGGGTGTAGACGACGCCGATGCGCTTGGCGCCCTCGGTCCAGTACAGCTGGGACGGGATGTTGGGCATGTTGAGCGCGACGCGGTCACCCGCCTTCAGCCCCAACGCCTGCAGCGCGAGTGCGCACTTGGCGGTCTCGAGCAGCAGCGTCTTGCGCGTGATCGGGTGCGCGTCGACCGGCGCCCCGCGGCCGCCGTCCTGCGACATGTCCCAGCGGTCGCCCTCGAAGAAGAAGGCGGTCTCGGCGCCGAAGCCGGCCAGCACGTGGCGGTCGACCTCGTTGAAGCAGGCGTTGGTGCGCCCGCCCTCGAACCAGCGCCAGTGCGGCGCGTCGTCGGCGTTGAACGCGCGCTGCCAGGGCTCGAAGCCGGCGCCGAGGTCGGCCTCGACGGGCGCGCCGCTCGCGGCGTCCCATCCGGTCCAGCGGCCGCTGGCGTCGTCGAGGCGCAGCCAGGCGCCGGACGCGCCCTGGTCGGCGACGAACCAGTGGATCTCGCGGCGCGCGATCGCGCCGTGGAAGGCGCCGGGGTCGGCCAGCGCGGCGGCGCGCTGGGCCTCCCAGTCGGCGCGGGTCCTGACCGGGTTGGCGTGCGCCTGCGGTACCGGGCGCGGGGTCGTCGTGGCTTGTGGCATGGCGGATCGTCTTCCCTGGAATCGTCAGAGGCGGCGCGGCATCAGCACCGTGTAGTCGAGGTCGAGCACGACGGCCGGCTCGGGCGCGGCGGCATCGTGGCCCGGAAAGTCGTGGCAGGCGCGGTCCTTGGTCGCCACGGTGCGCAGCCGCAGCGCGCCGACGTCGTGGCGTCCGGGCAGCGCGTCCTTGGCCAGCACCTCGGACCAGGCGTAGATCGTGTCGCCGGCGAAGCTGGGCGCGGCGTGCCGGCCGCCGTGGATCGCGGCGACGAGCTGCGCGTTGGCCAGGCCGTTGCACGACAGCGCGCGCGCCAGGCTGATGACGTGGCCGCCGTAGACGATGCGCTTGCCGAACCGGCCCTCGCGCTCGACGTGCTGGTTGAAGTGCACCTTGGCGTTGTTCTGGTACAGGCGCGCCGCGAGCATGTGCTCGGCGTCCTCGATCGTCATGCCGTCGACGTGGTCGATGCGCTCGCCGGGCACGTAGTCGTCCCACAGGAAGTCGCTGCCGGCCCGCGCCGCGTCGTAGGCGCCGGGCGCGACCGCGATCGGGCAGTGCAGCTCGGCCACCGGCACCGAAGCCGGCAGCTCGGGCACCACGGTCTCGGGCGGCGGCGCCGACTCGTCGCGCTTGCGCACCATGACCCAGCGGCGGTAGTCGAGCACCGTCTCGCCGCGCTGGTTGACCCCGGTCGAGTGCACGTAGACGACGCCGGTCTTGCCGTCCTTGTTGGGCTTGAGCCCGATGACGCGCGAGTCGGCGGTGATCGTGTCGCCGGGGTAGACCGGCACGCCGAAGCGGCAGCCGGCGTAGCCGAGGTTGGCGATCGCGTTCAGCGAGACGTCGGCCACCGTGCGCCCGAAGACGAGGTGGAACGCGAGCATCGAGTCGATCGGCGCGCCCGGCAGACCGAGCGCGCGCGCGAACGGGTCGGACGAGTGCAGTGCGAAGCGCGGGCCGAACAGCGCGGTGTAGACCGCGACGTCGCCCTGCGTCACGGTGCGCGGCGGCGCGTGCACCAGGCGCTGGCCGAGGCGGAAGTCCTCGAAGAAGTTGCCCGCGCGGGTCTTGGTCGTCATGCGCGCGCCCCCTACAGGCCGTAGGCGGCGGCGAGGTCGGGGTCCTTGCGCGCGATGAGCCGCGCCAGGTCGACCATCACCTTGGCCTGCTTCCAGGTCGCGTCGTCCTGCATCTTGCCGTCGATCATCGCCACGCCGGTACCGTCCGGCATCGACTCGAGGATGCGCTTGGCGAACAGCACCTCCTTGACGTCGGGGCTGAAGACGCGCTTGGCGATCGCGATCTGGTTCGGCGCCAGCGACCACGCGCCGGTGCAGCCCATGATGAACGCATTGCGGAACTGCGCCTCGCAGCCGGCCTCGTCCTTGAGGTCGCCGAACGGGCCGTAGAAGGCGCGCAGCCCGCTGGCGGCACAGGCGTCGACCATGCGCGCCAGCGTGTAGTGCCACAGGTCCTGCTGCGCGAAGGCGCGCGCGGTCTGCCCTTCGGCCGGGTCGGCGAGCACGCCGTAGCCTGGGTGGCCGCCGCCGACGCGCGTCGTCTTCATGCCGCGCGAGGCCGCGAGGTCCGCGGGTCCCAGGCTCATGCCGTGCATGCGCGGGCTGGCGGTGGCGATCTGCTCGACGTTCTTGACGCCCTCGGCGGTCTCCAGCAGCGCGTGGATCAGGATCGGCTTCTTCACGCCGCTCCTCGCCTCGAGCTGCGCGAGGTACTGGTCGACGAAGTGGATGTCCCACGGCCCCTCGACCTTCGGGATCATCACCGCGTCGAGGCGGTCGCCGCAGCCGGCCACGATCTCGGCGAGGTCGTCGAGGATCCACGGGCTGTTCAGGCAGTTGACGCGCACCCAGACCGCGGTGTCGCCCAGCCCGCCGGCCTGCACGCCCTGGATGAAGCCGCGCCGAGCCGCCTCCTTCGCGTCGACGGGAATGGCGTCCTCGAGGTTGCCGCACAGCACGTCGACCTGCTGCGCGGTCTCGGGCATGCGCGCGCGGATCTTCTCGATGTGCGGCGGGAAGAAGTGCACGACGCGCTCGGGACGCACCGGAATCTCGCGGAACGGCGCCGGAGCGCCGATGGCGAGCGGCTTGTAGAAGGTGTTGGGCAGCTTCATGGCGGCGGGAGGAGTGGGGGGGGATTCAGTCGCGGGGGCCGGCGACGATGCCGGCGTCGTGCAGCGCGCCGACCTCGTGCGACGGCAGGCCGAGCACGTCGTGCAGGATCTCGTCGGTGTGCTGGCCCAGGCGCGGCGCCGGCATCGCGGCGACGCGGCCGCCGCGGCCGAAGTCGATCGGCAGCGACGGCGCGAGGTGACGGCCGATGCCGGGCGCGTCGATCTCGGTGAACATCGGGTTGTCGGTCGACAGGTCGCGGTCCTGCTCGAGGGCCTGCTTGACGGTGCGGTACGGTCCCCAGGTGACGCGCGCCTGCTCGAACGCGAGCGCGATCTCGGGCAGCGTGCGCGACGCGAACCACGGCTCGAAGATCGCGGCCAGCTCGTCGCGCGCGCGGAAGCGGTCGCCCTCGCGCGCCAGGTCGAGGTCCAGCCGCGACGCCAGCATCGCCACCGCCTCGGCCGCGCCGGTGGCCTTGAGCAGCGTGCCCCACTGCAGGTCGGTCAGGCCGACCACCATCACGCGCTCGCCGTCGCGGGTCTCGAAGTCGCGACCGAAGGCGCCGTAGAGGTGGTTGCCGTAGCGCGGCCGGTCGACACCGTTCACCTGCACCTCCGCGATCATTCCGAGATGTCCGAGCATGGCCAGCGCCACGTCCTTGAGCGCGAGCGCGACGAACTGGCCTTCGCCGCTGCGGTCGCGATGGCGCAGCGCGGCGAGCAGCGCGATCACGATCTGGTGCCCCGCGATCGCGTCCCAGGCCGGGAAGACGTGGTTGACCGGCTCGCGGCGGTCGTTCGGCCCGGTGAGCATCGGGAAGCCGATCTGCGGGTTGACCGTGTAGTCGACCTCCGAGGCCCCGTCGCGGCGGCCGGTCAGGTTGACCATGATCAGGTCGCGCCTCCGCGCCGCGAGGGTCTCGTAGGCCAGCCAGCCGCGCGCCGGGAAGTTGGTGCTGAACAGCCCCGCCTCCGGTCCTGGCGCGGTGATCAGCGCCGTCAGCAGCTCCTGTCCGCGCGGGTGGCGGATGTCGACCGCGATCGAGCGCTTGCCCTTGTTCATCCCGGCCCAGAACAGCGAGCGGCCCTGCGTCGTCACCGGCCAGCGGTGGTGGTCGAGGCCGCCGCCGATCGGGTCGAAGCGGATCACGTCGGCGCCCAGGTGCGCGAGCGTCATTCCGCCCAGCGGCGCCGCGACGAAGGCCGAGCCCTCGACGACGCGCAGTCCGTGCAGGATGCCGTTCATGCGATGGCCTTCTTCGCGCGCAGCTCGGCGATGCGCTCGTCGTCGAGGCCCAGGATCTCGCGCAGGATCTCCTCGGTGTGCTCGCCGAGCTTGGGCCCGAGCGAACGGATGCTGCCGGGCGTCTCGGACAGCCGCGGCACCGGCGACGGCACGATGACCTGCTCGCCGGTATCGGGGGCGTCGATCGACACCATGTTGCGCCGGGCGTGGAACTGCCGGTCGCCGAAGATGTCGGCGATGTTGTTGAGCGGCCCGGCCGGCGTGTCGGTGGCGTAGCAGCGCTCGAGAAGCTCCTCGCGGTTGAGCGACAGGCACCAGTCGCGCACGATCTCGTTGACCTCGTGCCGGTGCGCCAGCCGGGTCTTCTGCTCGCCGTAGGTGCTCGACGAGGCCAGCTCGGGGCGGCCCATTGCCTTGCACAGCCGCGCGAAGAGCATGTCGGTGGCGCACGAGAGCGCGACCCACTTGCCGTCCTTGGTCGCGAAGTGTCCGTGCGGCACCGCGAAGTCGTTGTGCGACGAGCCGGCGCGCTCGCGCACGATGCCGAACATCCCGAACGCCGGGGCCAGCTCCTCGGTGCAGCGGAAGACCGACTCGTAGAGCGCCGCGTCGATGTACTGGCCCTCGCCGGTGCGCTCGCGGTGGCGCAGCGCCATCAGCACGCCGACGCAGCCGTACAGGCCGGTCATGTAGTCGCCCAGCGTGGTCGAGCCGGGCGTCACCGGCGTGCCCTTGGGCATGCCGGCCAGGTAGGCGATGCCGCCGACCGCGTGCGCCACGCGGGCGAATCCGGGGCGGTCGGCGTAGGGCCCGGTCTGGCCGTAGCCCGTGACGCGCAGCATGATCAGCCCGGGGTTGATCTCGCGCAGCACCTCCCAGCCCAGGCCCCACTTCTCGAGCGTGCCGGTGCGGAAGTTCTCGCAGACCACGTCCGCCTCGGCGACCAGCTTCTTGAACACCTCGGCGCCCTCGGGCGTGCGCAGCTCGAGCGTGATCGAGCGCTTGTTGCGCCCTTCGCTGAGCCAGGTGAGGGTGTCGCCGCGGATCGACGGCGTGCCGAAGCGGCGCAGCGCGTCGCCGCCGTCCGGGTGCTCGAGCTTGATCACGTCGGCGCCGTACTCGCCGAGCAGCGTCGCGCAGAACGGCGCCGCGATCACGGTGGCCATGTCGATGACGCGCAGGCCGGCCAGCGGCAGCGGCGGCGGAGGGGCATAGGCGGGTGCGGGGCTCATCGCGCGCTCCTTCAGACGATGCGCTGCTGGCGCAGCCGCTGCAGATCCTCGGGCTGCAGGCCGAGGAGGCCCTGCAGCACTTCGGCGGTGGCATTGCCCAGCGTCGGCCCGAGGTTGGTGATGCGCCCCGGCGTGCGCGACAGCTTGGGCACGACGTTGGGCACGACGACCTCGCCGAGCCCGAAGGCGGGCATGCGCGCCAGGTTGCCGCGTGCGGCGAAGTGCTCGTCGGCGAAGATGTCGGCGATCGAGTTGACCTTGCCGACCGGCACCTCGCCGTCGAGGCACTTCTCGAGGACCTCGTTGCGGTCGAGCGAGCCGACCCATTCGGTGACGATCTTGTTGACCTCGTCGCGCGCGGCGAGGCGCTTGCGCTGGTCGCCCCACATCGACGCCGACGCCAGCTCGGGGCGCCCCATCGCCTGCGCCAGCCGCTCGAACATCTTGTCGGTCGTGCAGGCGATCGCGATCCACTTGTCGTTCTTCGTCTTGAAGTGGCCGTGCGGGCAGGCGACGAAGCTGCCCGAGCCCTCGCGCTCGCGGATCTTGCCGTGCAGCCCGTAGGCGGCGGCGATCTCCTCGAGCACGCGGAACACGGCCTCGTAGATGCCGACGTCGATGACCTGGCCGACGCCGGTGCGCTCGGCGTGGCGCAGCGCGACCAGCGCGCCGATGGCGCCGAACAGGCTCGCGATGTAGTCGCCCAGCGGCACCGTGCCCGGCAGCACCGGCGTCTCGCCCGGGAACCCTGCCAGGTAGTTGAGCCCGCCGAAGGCCTGCGCGATGTGAGCGAAGCCGCTGCGCCGCCGGTACGGCCCGGTCTGCCCGTAGCCGGTGACGCGCAGCATGACCAGCTTCGGGTTGCGCGCGCGGATCGTCTCCCAGGTCAGGCCCCAGCTCTCGAACGTGCCGGGGCGGAAGTTCTCGACCAGCACGTCGCTCTTCTCGAGCAGCTGCAGGAACAGCTCGACGCCCTCGGGCTGCAGCAGGTCGATCGTCACCGAGCGCTTGTTGCGGCTCTCGCTGAGCCACTTCAGCGTGGCATCGGGCCGCTCGGTCGCGGTGCCGAAGCGCCGCATCGGGTCGCCGCCGATCGGGTGTTCGACCTTGATGACCTCGGCGCCGAATTCGGCCATGATGGTCGCCGCGTAGGGGCCGGCGAGGAAGTTGCCGACGTCGATCACGCGCACCCCCTCCATCGGGGTGCGGGGCGCGGCGGCGGTGCGGGAGGACGTTGCGGTGTTCACGGCCGTCTTCCTTCTGCGCCCGGGACGGCAACGCAGCGATGGGTGTCAGGGTTTGCCAGAGTAGATTCGCCCCCCGAGAAAACCCTGCTGGTTATCCCGCGGATTCGTTCAGAGTTACTGGAGCCGTCGTTCGCAAACGCTTATGGACCAAGACTTCCGTACCTGGGTCGGCCGCACCGAGACGGTCGCCGACCCGCTTCCGTTCACGCAGGCGCAGGCGGCGCAGGCGATGCTCGACGATGCCGGCGCGCCGCTGGCCGACGGCGACGCGCTGCCGCTGCCCTGGCACTGGTTCCACTTCCTGCCGCGCGCGCCGCAGTCGCGGCTGGACGTCGACGGCCATCCGCAGCGCGGCGGCTTCCTGCCGCCGATTCCGTACCCGCGGCGCATGTTCGCCGGCGCACGCATCACCGTGCACCGGCCGCTGCGCATCGGACAGGCGGCCGAGCGGCAGGGCACGATCCGCGACGTGCAGATGAAGTCGGGCAAGAGCGGCTCGCTCGCGTTCGTCACCGTCGGCTACCGCTTCGTCCAGGGCGGCGAGCTGTGCCTCGAGGAGGAGCAGGACATCGTGTACCGCGAGCCGGGCGCGCCGGTGCCGGCGCCGGTCGCCACCGAGTGGCCGGCGCTGCCCGGCGAGGCCTGGTCGCGCACCGTGCATCCCGACAGCAGGCTGCTGTTCCGCTTCTCGGCGCTGACCTTCAACGCGCACCGCATCCACTACGACCGCGCCTATGCGACCTCGGTCGAGGGCTATCCCGGCCTGGTCGTGCACGGGCCGCTCACCGCGGTGCTGCTGCTGCGGCTCGTGCAGCAGCACACGCCGCGCCCGCCGAAGGCGTTCTCGTTCCGCGGCGTGGCGCCGCTGTTCGACCTCGGCCCGGTGCGGCTCGTCGGCATGCCCGAGGGCGACACCGTGACGCTCGAGGCGCAGGGGCCGGACGGCCGCACCGCGCTGAGCGCGACGGTCACGCTGGGCTGACCCCGCAGCGTCCGGCCGTCTCCAGGGTGCGCCGCCGCAGATCGATCCGGGATGTCGAAGGCGCCCCCGATCCCGTACGCATGCGCCGCGCGGCGATCGCTTCAGTCCGTGGCGCGGCTGTCGCTCGTTCTGGTTCTGATTCTGGGGTGGGCGCTGGCGGCCGGCGACGCGCATGCGGAGCCGCGCCGCGCGCTCGTGCTCGCGCTCGACGGCCCGATCGGTCCGGCGAGCGCGGACTACGTCAAGCGCGGGCTCGCGCAGGCGCAGCAGCGCGGCGCCGCCGCCGTGGTGCTGCAGATCGACACGCCCGGCGGGCTCGACGCGTCGATGCGCGAGATCATCCGCGCGATCCTCGCGTCGCCAGTGCCGGTGCTGGGCCACGTGGCGCCGAGCGGCGCGCGCGCGGCGAGTGCCGGCACCTACATCCTGTACGCCAGCCATGTCGCGGCGATGGCGCCGGGTACCAACCTGGGCGCGGCGACGCCGGTGCAGATCGGCGGTGGCGGGCTGCCGCCGCCGGGCGCGCCCGCCGACGAGCGGCCTGCGGACCCGAATCCCGCCCCCGACGCGGGCGCGAGCGCAGCGAAGGCCGATGACGGCGCCGCGCGCAGCCCGCGCCGCGGCGCGGGGGCGATGGAGGCCAAGGTCACGAACGACGCCGTCGCCTACATCCGTTCGCTCGCCGCGCTGCACGGCCGCAACGCCGACTGGGCCGAGGCCGCGGTGCGCGACGCCGCCAGCCTGGCCGCCGAGGCCGCGCTCGAACGGCGCGTGATCGACCTCGTCGCCGCGAGCATCCCCGAGCTGCTCGAGAAGGCGCACGGGCGCGAGGTCAGGCTCGGCGAGGGACGGCTCGTGCTCGACACGAAGGGCCTGGCGGTCGAGCGCCTCGACCCCGACTGGCGCTCGAAGCTGCTCGGCGCGATCACCAATCCGAACCTCGCGCTGATCCTGCTGCTTGTCGGCATCTACGGCCTGATCTTCGAGTTCATGAACCCCGGCGCACTCGTGCCGGGAACGGTGGGCGCGATCTGCCTGCTGCTCGGGTTGTATGCGCTGTCGGCGCTGCCGGTCAGCTACGTCGGCGTCGCGCTGCTGCTGCTCGGCATCGCGCTGATGGTGGCCGAGGCGTTCACGCCGTCGGTGGGCGTGCTCGGCATCGGCGGCGTCGTCGCGTTCGTCTTCGGCGCGACGATGCTGTTCGACGCCGACGCGCCGGGCTTCGGCGTGTCGCTGCCGCTGGTGGCCGGCGTCGCGATCGCGAGCCTGGGCCTGACGCTGCTGATCGTGCGACTCGCGCTGAAGTCGCGCCGCAGCCGCGTCGTCACCGGCGTCGAGGGGCTCGTCGGCACGCCGGCGCGCGTGCTCGACTGGGACGGCCGCGCCGGGCACGTGTTCGCCGCCGGCGAGCGCTGGGCCGCCGACGGCCCGGAAGGCCTGCAGCCCGGCCAGGCGGTCGCGGTCGCCGCCGTGCACGGGCTGCAGGTCAGCGTGCGGCCTGCGCCAGAACCGTGGCCGGTGCCACGCCATCCCTGACCGGTCCGCCGGACTCCCGCCCGAGGCCACCGACATGTTCTCCGACTTCGCCTTCTATCTGCCGTTCATCGTGCTGCTCGTCGTCGTGCTCGCGGCGTCGATCCGCATCCTGCGCGAGTACGAGCGCGGCGTCGTCTTCACGCTGGGCCGCTTCACCGGCGTCAAGGGGCCGGGCCTGATCCTGCTCGTGCCGTACATCCAGCAGATGGTGCGCGTCGACCTTCGCGTCGCGGTGCTCGACGTGCCGAGCCAGGACGTCATCTCGCGCGACAACGTCTCGGTCAAGGTCATCGCCGTCATCTACTACCGCGTCGTCGATCCCGAGCGGGCGGTGATCCAGGTGCAGAACTTCCACCAGGCCACGAGCGAGCTCGCGCAGACCACGCTGCGCTCTGTGCTCGGCAAGCACGAGCTCGACGAGCTGCTCGCCGAGCGCGACAAGATGAACGCCGACATCCAGGAAATCCTCGACGCGCAGACCGACGCCTGGGGCATCAAGGTGGCCAACGTCGAACTCAAGCACATCGACCTCGGCGAGAGCATGGTGCGCGTGATGGCGCGCCAGGCCGAGGCCGAGCGCGAGCGGCGCGCCAAGATCATCAATGCCGAGGGCGAGGAGCAGGCGGCGCAGAAGCTGCTCGAGGCCGCGCGCATCCTGGGCGGCGCGCCCGAGGCGATGCAGCTGCGCTACCTCAGCACGCTGGCGACCATCGGCATGCAGAACAGCTCGACGATCGTGTTCCCGTTTCCGACCGAGCTGGCACAGTGGCTGCAGCGTGCCCCTCATGCCGGTGATGCCGCGGCGCGCTGAGTTCGAGGGCACCCGGCACCCCGCCACGGCCGCGCGCATCGCATGAGCCGCGTGTGGCGAGCGCTCGGCTGCCTTGCGCTGGCTGCGGCAGTGCATGCCGCCGCCCCGCCGCCCGACGCGCTGCGCGCCGGGCTGGCCCTGTTCGTGCTGATCGGCGGGCTCTGGATGACCCAGGCGCTGCACCTGTCGGTGACCGCGCTGCTGGTACCGCTGCTGGCGGTGCTGGCCGGGCTGCTGAGCGTGCGCGATGCGCTGGCCCCGTTCGCCCATCCGATCATCTTCCTGTTCCTCGGCGGCTTCGCGCTGGCCGCGGCGCTGCAACGGCAGGGCATCGATGCCGCGCTCGCCGCCGCCGTGATGCTGCTGGCGCGCGGCCACCGCGCGCGCGCCGTGCTGCTGCTGTTCGCGCTGACGGCCTTGCTGTCGATGTGGATCAGCAACACGGCCACCGCGGCGATGATGCTGCCGCTGGCGATCGGGCTGTTCGCCGGCGACGCCACGCTGGGCGCGCGCGAGAAGGCGTTCGTGCTCCTCGGGCTGGCCTACAGCGCGAGCATCGGCGGGATCGGCACGCTCGTCGGCAGCCCGCCGAACGCGATCGCCGCGGCGCAGGCGGGGATCGACTTCGCCGGCTGGCTGCGCATCGGGCTGCCGATGGTCGCCCTGCTGTGGCCGGCGATGATCGCCGTGCTCTGGTTCGTGCTGCGCCCGCAGCTGCGCGGTCGCGTCGTCGAGGTGCGGCATGCGCCGTTCGCGTGGACGCGCGAGCGGCGGCTGGCGGTGGTGATCTTCGCGCTCGCCGCCGCTGGCTGGGTCGCCGGCGCGCCGCTCGGGCGCTGGCTCGGTGTCGGCGGCGACATCGACAGCCTGATCGCGGTCGCGGCGCTGGTCGCGCTCGTGGCCAGCGGCGTGCTCGGCTGGACCGACGTCGAGCGGCGAACCGAATGGGGCGTGCTGCTGCTGTTCGGCGGGGGGCTGGCGTTGAGCCACGTGATGGGCACCAGCGGGGCGAGCCGGTTCCTCGCCGACGCCTTGGTCGCGCGGTTGGACGGCGCGCCGCCGCTGCTGGTCCTGCTGGGTGTCGTGACGTTCGTCGTCTTCCTGACCGAACTGGTCAGCAACACGGCGAGCGCCGCGCTGCTGGTCCCGGTCTTCGCCGGGGTGGCCGGCGCACTCGGCCTGCCGCCGGCGATGCTGGCCGCCACCATTGCCGTGTGCGCGTCGTGCGCGTTCATGCTGCCGGTGGCGACGCCGCCGAACGCGATCGTCTACGGCACCGGCGACGTGCCGGCGTCGACGATGATGCGCTGCGGCCTGGTGCTCAACCTCGTGTGCATCGCCGTCATAACCGCCGCCGCGGCGACGCTCGGCTGACGCGGCGCCGCGTCAGCCGGCCAGCGCGGCGCAGGCGCGGCTCAGGCGGGCCTTCGCGTCGTCGGCCACCTCGCGCACCGCGGCGTCGTCGAACAGGGTCGACATCACCTGCGGGTCGAGGAAGCCCACCGTGACGCCGCCATCCGGGTCCTCGCGCACGACGACGTTGCACGGCAGCAGCAGCCCGATGTCGGGCACCGCCTGCAGCGCCTTGTGCGCCAGCGACGGATTGCAGGCACCGAGGATGCGATAGGGCCGCACGTCGGCCCCCAGCTTGGCCTTCATCGTTGCCTGCACGTCGATCTCGGTGAGCACGCCGAAGCCCTCGGCCTTGAGCACCTCGGTCGCCTTCTGCACGGCGGCGTCGAAGGGCAGGTTCACGCGGGTGTGGAAGCCGACCATCGCATCGGGTCCTTATACGTTACAGGGTATAAATGCTGGCAGATCGGGCGCGGGCCGTCAATCGTGCCGCAGCAGATCGCCGAAGACCGTGTCGTCGCCGCTGCGCCGGGCCGGCCCGGGGGCGTCGTAGAGCACGAGCCAGGCCGGCCGGCCACCGGCGAGCGCCGGCGGCAGGTCGCAGATCGCCTCGGCGCGGTCGGTGCCGCGGCCGTGCGGCAGCGCCACCGACTGCACCAGCGCGTCCTCGAAGCGCACCGGCTCGGTCTGCGCGAGCAGCGCCGGCCGCGCCGCCGGCCAGCGGTAGACGCGGATCTCGCCGTTGAGCACCATCGTCGGCCCGGCCAGGATGTACAGGTCGTCGCCCGAGAAGTGCAGGTCACGCACGCCCAGCCCGTCGAGCTGCAGGAAGTGCTTGCGCAGCCGCGTGCCCGTGGCATCGAGGGGCGCGAGCCGCAGCGTCTCGCCGCGCGCCTCGACGGCGACCTCGAGCAGCGCCGACCAGCCGCGCAGCACCGGCCCGCGCAGCCCGAGCAGCAGGCGCGACGGGCCGAGCACGGCGAGCCCCTCGATGTCGAAGCCGTTGTCCTTGCCCGGGATCGCCAGGTAGGGCCCGAAGTGCGGGTCGTCGGCGAGCAGCTGCGTCAGCTCGTTGCGCCGCGCGTCGCCCTTGAGCCGGCGCGCGCGGCGGCCGTCGGGGGCCTCGCGGCACAGGGTCGGCACGCCCTCGGCGTCGTGGTGCACCGGCAGGCAGGCGAGCAGCCGCCGGTTGGCGTCGAGCGAGACCTTGGCCAGGCGCCGGGCGTTGTCCTCGTGCGACCGGCCCGGGCGTGCATTGCGCCGCTTGAGCCCGTGCGAGCCGACGACCCACAGCCAGCCGCCGTCGAGCGCCATGCCTTCGAGATCGGCCTCGTCGTCCGGCGCGCCCGGCAGGTCGAGCAGGTCGGCGAGCGGGAAGTCGGTCGCCTCGCCGAAGCGGAGGGCCTCGCCGCCCATCGGGTCGAGACGGTGCAGGCGCTCGAGTCCGCAGGCCTCGTCGCCGGCGACCCAGAGCCAGTCCGGCCCGGTGAAGGCGGCGCCGGACAGGTTGGTGTGGACGAGGCCGCCGTTCCGGAAATCCAGCCGGACGGCATTCGCGGTGCGGGTCTTGGGCATGTGCGGACGCTCCCCGGCCTGAGCCGGTGGCCGGTGCCTCGATTCTGCGCCGCGCCGCGGCTACGATGCCGCGTCGGCAGGGCTGGGAGGGCGGACCATGCGGCTCGAGGGCAAGGTGGCGATCGTGACCGGCGGCGGATCCGGCTTCGGCGCCGGCATCTGCGCGAAGTTCGTCGCCGAGGGCGCGCGCGTCGTCGTCGCCGACCGCGACCTCGAGGCGGCGCTCGACGTCGCGGCGCGGCTGGGCGAGCACGCGCGCGCGCTGCGCGTCGACGTGAGCGTCGCCGCCGACGTGCGGCTGATGATGGAAGCCGCCGAGCTGCACTTCGGCCGGCTCGACATCCTGGTCAACAATGCCGGCGTGACGCACCTGCCGCAGCCGCTCGAGGACGTGGACGAGGCCGACTTCGATCGCATCGCCGCGATCAACATGAAGGCGATCTACCTCGCGATGCGCGAGGTGGTGCCGCGCTTCAAGGCGCGCGCGCCGGGCCCGGGCGGCATTCGCGGCGTCGTGCTCAACATGGCCAGCACCGCCGGCGTGAGCCCGCGGCCGCGCCTGGCCTGGTACAACGCGAGCAAGGGCTGGGTCATCACGGCGACGCGCGCCAGCGCCGTCGAGCTCGCACCCTTCGGCATCCGCGTCGTCGCGCTCAACCCGGTGGCCGGCGAGACGCCGCTGCTGAAGTCGTTCATGGGCGAGGACACGCCCGAGATGCGCGCGAAGTTCCTGTCGACGATTCCGCTCGGCCGCTTCTCGACGCCGGAGGACCTGGGCCACGCGGCCTGCTTCCTGTGCAGCGACGAGGCGAGCCTGATCACCGGCGTCTGCATGGAAGTCGACGGCGGGCGCTGCATCTGAGCGCGGCGGTCACCGCGGCGCGACGCGCCGCCACTCGAGCAGCAGCGCGCGGCACTGCAGGCAGTCGAGGCGACCGAGCAGGCCCTCGACGCCGTCGGCGTCCGCCGGTACCTCCAGCCCGATGCGATCGGGCGGCACCTCGGCGTCGTCGTGCAGCGTGGCCAGCATGCCGTGCACCCGCTGGTTCGAGAACGAGCTGTCGACCGCCCAGCCCTCGGGCGGCGTGAGCGGCAGGAGGTTTGCGACCGCTGCGCCATCGACGCCGAGCTCGCGCACCAGCACCGATGTCGCGTGGACGGCCGGGTCGGCTCCGTCGGGCAGCCGGCCGCCGGGAAAGTCCAGCGTCGCCCGTCCGGCGCCGGGCCGCCAGACCGGGGGCGGCAGCAGCAGTCGCCCGCGGTGCAGCGGCAGCACGATGACCGACGAGGCGCGCTCGACGCGCCAGTACTCGAGCAGCGTGCCGCGGTCGTCGCGCAGGTGCTCGCCGATCAGCGTCACCCAGCGCGAGCGGAGTTCGGCGAAGCGGTCGATCAGCGTCCAGCCAGGCACATTGCGGTCGCTCACGGCGTCGCCTCCGCGATCACCGGGACGGCCCAGCGGAGCGTCGCCGCTAGCGCCGGTCGCGGCGGAGGATTCCGGCGGGGCGGCCGGCATCGCCGGTGAGGAAGAGCGAGTACACGCTGCCGGCGACGAGCGCCTGGTCGGCGGCCTCGTAGAGCACGCTGCCGTCGGCGTCGGCGCGCACCAGCAGGTCCGCCGAGAGCGTCGTGTCCAGCTCGACGCCATCGGACGCCGTGCCGCGTTCGACGTTGCCCGCGACCAGGCCGAGGTCGACCGCCAGCGTGATCGACCCCGGGACCGCGTCGAGCGCATGCACCAGCCGCAGCCGCAGCTGCCCGTCGTCGGGGCGGCGGTTGTCGTCCTCGAGCCAGACCAGCGCCGGGGCGATGCCGGGGGCCGGCGGCTCGCCGAAGACGACCAGCGTCTGGTCGCTGCCGGCGGGGAGCGTGCGCTCGGCCGCGAACGGCGTGCCGCCGTCGACCGCGACCTGCCAGCGGACCACGCCGGCGGGCACGCGCGCATAGTCTCCGGCCAGCGGCGAGACGAGTCCCTCGACGATCGGCGCGCCGTCGATGTCGAGACGCACGCTCGCGTTGCCGGGGACGCCGGCGACCAGCCGCACCCGCGCCTCGGGGTTGTCGCCGCGCACGACCGCGCCGCGCTGCCGCAGCAGCAGCGCGTTCACGAGGTGGCCGCTCGACGAACCCGTGATCACCAGCGTGGCCACGCCCTCGTCGTCCAGCGTGACCGCGGGCAGGTCGAGCCGCACGTCGGTCTTGCTGCCGGCGGTGGTCACGCGCAGCCGCCAGGTGCCGCTGCGCAGCGTGGCCGGGTCGCTGAGCGTTCCGCCGCCCAACCCGGCGTGCGCCGGCACCGACTCGGCGAGAGTCTCGTCGGCGCGCGTCACGTAGACGTCCAGCGAATCCGCGTCGGGGGCCGCGTGCAGCACCGACAGCAGGCTATCGCCGGCAGCCGGCTCGCCGCCTTCCTCGTCGACGACGACGGCCGACAGCGCGCCCTCGGCGCCCCAGGCGATCATCGTGTAGTGCCGGTCGCGCGCGAGCGCGGGAGCGAGCGACACGAGCGTCGTCGGCGAGCCGCTGCGCGTGATGCGGCTGGCGGTCGCGTCGGGGTCGACGTCGACGTAGCCGGGGTCGCTGCCGTAGCCGACGCCGACGAAGCGCAGGCTGTCGTCGACGACGAGGTCGAGGCCGTCGGCGTAGGCGCTGGCATTGACGAAGCGCAGACGTGCCTTCGTCCGGTCGTCGCCGGTGTCGCCGCCACCGCATCCCGCGAGCGCGGGCAACAGCAGTGCGGCCCCGGCGCCGATCACGCAGCGGCGGCGCACGGCGTCGACGGGGTGGTCGAGTCGCGCGACCGGTCGCGACGTTCGCCGCGGGCGGTGGGAGGGGGCCATCGGTGATCCTGGGCGGACGACGGGCCGCGACGGAACCGCGCGCCCTGCATCGGGCCCGATGCTAGCGCCGTCGCGCGACGCCGCCGCGCGGCGAGGCGGGGCGCGTACCTGCAGGCGCTCTCAGCAACCCGGGTCGGCGAGCTCCGGCTGCCAGCCCGAGAGGTGCAGGCGCAGCCAGTCTTCGAGCGGCAGCTCCGCGCCGAGCGGCGACGGGTCGGGGTGCTCGGTGACGGCCAGCCCGCGCTGCAGGTCGTGGCTGGAGTCGTACCAGCCGCAGGCGCCGACGTCGCCGGCGCCTGCGGCCGGCGCCGCATCGGCGGATGCGGCCGTCTCGACGAGGGCCAGCAGCGCCTGCTCGGCGCGGCGCTGCGACAGGGGCACTCTCGCGTGATGCGGACGGCGGGCGAACAGTCGCATGGCGGTCTCCTCGCGTCGGGCCGGCGGCGGTGCGCGGCATGGGCAGATGCTCGGTCGGCGGCGCGCGCGCGGCCATCGCCCGGAAGAAGGCGACGAGGGGGGGGCCATACCCCGGCCTCGGCCAGTGCAGGACGTGACGCCCGCCAGCGCCGCCCGCCTGTGCCAGCATCGCGGCATGTGCGGGCGCTACGTGGTGGCCTACGACCCGGCGACGCTGGTCGAGGGCTTCAGCCTGATCCGCGCGCCGGTCTTCCCGCGGCGCTGGAACGTCGCGCCGCAGTCGGACGTCCCGGTCGTCCACGAGACGCGCGAGGGCGAGCGCGTCGCCACGCTGATGCGCTGGGGCCTCGTGCCCCGTTGGGCGCGCGACCCGTCGGCCGGTCCGCAGCTGCACAACGCGCGCGCCGAGGGGCTGTTCGACAGGCCGTCGTTCCGCCAGGCGGCACGGCGCCGGCGCTGCCTGCTGCCGGCCAGCGCGTTCTACGAGTGGCAGGCGACCTCGTCGGGCAAGCAGCCCTGGGCGGTGGCGCCGGTCGGCGAGCCGTTCTTCGCGATGGCCGGGCTGTTCGAGGCCTGGCGCCCGCCCGGGGCGGACGATGCGACGCCCTGGCTGCTCAGCTGCTGCGTCGTCACCACGGCGGCCAATGCGCTGATGGCGCCGATCCACGACCGCATGCCGGTGTTGCTGCCGCGAAGCCAGTGGTCGGCGTGGCTCGACCGCCGCCAGCAGGAGCCTGCCGCCGTGGCCGCGATGCTGGCACCGCCCGACGCGGCGGCGATGCGCGCCTGGCCGGTGTCGAAGGCGGTCAATCGCGGCGCGGCCGAGGGCGAGGCGCTGCTCGCCCCGCTCGACGCGCCGGCCGGCCCCTGATCAGGCGCCGCGCCCGAACGGGGCCACGCCGAACAGCGCGGTGTGCGCCCAGAACGCGAACACCGCCCACGCGACGAAGCCGGCCGCGACGGCGATCGCGGTGCCGGCCAGCGTGCCGGCGGGATACACGGTGCCGGCCGCGCGGTCGCGCGCGCGCGCCGCGCGGAAGTCGAGCACCGCCCACACGAGGAAGCTGCCGAACAGCACCAGGTCGGCCAGCGTGTGGTTGGCCAGCAGGTGGGCGAAGGCCCAGACCTTGACGCCGAGGACCATCGGGTGGTGCAGCCGCGCCTTGATGCCGTTGCGCGGCACGTAGGCGGCGGCCAGCAGGATCAGCGCCAGCAGCGTGAGCAGCGAAGCCAGGTGCCGGGCCCAGAGCATCGGCGTCCACAGCGGCACCGGGTCCTGGCGTGCCGCGCCGTAGCCCATCACGATCATCACGAAGCCGGCCAGCGCGAGCACCGAGTAGATGCCCTTCCAGCCGTTCTCGCCGAGCCGGTCGCGCATGCGAGTGCGCCAGCCCTCGGCGACGATGCGCACCGAATGGGTGCCCAGGAAGAGCACGAGCCCGAGGATCAGCAGGGTCATGGCGCAGCCGCTCGCGTGGATGAAGATCGCGCGATTGTGCCGGCCGCTATGCTCGGCGCGATGGACGACGACACGCCCTCGACCCCCGCCCGCGCGGCGCGCTGGACCTGGGAGGACTTTCCGGTCGGCCAGGTGCGCGATTGCGGCACCGTCACCGTCGATCGCGACGCGATCGTCGACTTCGCGCGCCGGTTCGACCCCCAGCCCTTCCACCTCGACGAGCAGGCCGGCGCGGCATCGCTGTTCGGCGGCCTGTGCGCCAGCGGCTGGCACACCGCGGCGCTGGCGATGCGGCAGATGTGCGAGGGCTACCTGCTCGAGTCCGCGAGCCTGGGCTCGCCCGGCATCGAACAGCTGCGCTGGCTGGCGCCGGTGTTTCCCGGCGACACGCTGCGCGTGCGGATGGAGGTGCTCGAGGCGCGGCCGATGGCCAGCCGGCCCGGCGTCGGCCTCGTGCGGTCGCGCTGGACGGTCGACAACCAGCATGGCCGGCCGGTGATGACGATGGAAGGCTGGGGCATGTTCGCGCGCCGCCAGTCCGCCGCCGGCTGATGGAGTCGCTGCCGGGGGGCTACCGCGCCGTCGTCGTCGGAGCGTCGGGGGCGATCGGCGGCGCGCTCGTCGACGCGCTGCGCGCCGACCCGCGCTGTGCCGAGGTGGCCGCCCTGTCGCGCCGGGGCACGCCGCCGCTCGACCTCGGCGACGAGGTCTCGATCGCCGCCGCGGCGCAGGCGCTCGCGCCGCGCGCGCCGTGGCACTTGGTCGTGGTCGCCACCGGCGCGCTGCAGACCGGCCCGCGCACGCCGGAGAAGCGCCTCGCCGACCTCGACGCGGCCTCGCTCGCGCGCGCCTTCGCGGTCAACGCGATCGGGCCGGCGCTCGTGGTCAAGCACTTCCACGCCCTGCTGCCGCGCGACGGGCGCGCGCTGCTGGCGGTGCTGTCGGCCCGCGTCGGCAGCATCGGCGACAACCGCAAGGGTGGCTGGTACGGCTACCGTGCCAGCAAGGCAGCGCTCAACATGCTGCTGAAGTCGGCCGCCCTCGAGGTCGCGCGGCAGCGGCCGCAGGCGGTGCTGGCCGCGCTGCACCCCGGCACGGTGCGCTCTCCGCTGTCGGCACCGTTCGTAGGCGCCGCGGACCCGGCGTCCGAACCCGCGACCGCGGCGCGGCATCTGCTGTCGGTCCTCGACACGCTGCCCGCCGAGGGCGCCAGCGGGTGCTTCCGGGCCTGGGACGGGACTCCGATCCCCTGGTGACCGGGGCGGTCGGCCGCCCGGCCGGCCGGCGCGTTGTGGGGTTGCCGACACAGGGTCTTTGGGCCCGCCGGCGCGCTCGGTCAGAATCCCGCGCCATCCCATCCACCTCGCCCCGAGGAGCCTGCCGCCATGTCGCTTCGTTCCCGCTACCGCCGTACGCTGATCGCCCTGTCGATGGCCGCGCTGGCGCCCGCCGCGCTGGCGCAACAGGCGGCCTCGAAGGAACTGAACATCCTCAACTGGGCCGACTACATCGCCCCGGACACGATCGCCAACTTCGAGAAGGAAACCGGCATCAAGGTCCGCTACGACAACTTCGACAGCAACGAGACGCTCTACGCGCGGCTGGTGGCCGGCAAGACGGGCTACGACATCGTCGTGCCGGGCGCGCACTTCGCGAAGAAGCTGATCGACGGCGGCATCATGCTGCCGCTGGACCGCGCGCAACTGCCGAACTGGAAGAACCTCGACCCGGCGCTGCTCGCCAAGGTCGCCGAGGCCGACCCCGGCAACAAGCACCTCGTGACCTGGATGTGGGGCTTCGTCACCGTCGGCATCAACCCCGAGAAGGTCAAGGCCGCGCTCGGCAGCACGCCGATGCCCGCCAACCCGCTGGACCTGATCTTCGACCCGACGTACAGCAGCAAGCTCAAGAGCTGCGGCGTGCACGTGCTCGACTCGGCCTCCGAGGTCGTGCCGGTGGCGATGCTCTACGCCGGCAAGGACGGCTTCAGCGAGAACGCCAAGGACTACGACGCCGCGCGCCAGGTGCTGCTGAAGGCGCGCCCGAACATCACGCGCATCAACTCGCCGGGCCCGATCAACGACTACGCCAACGGCCAGATCTGCGTCTCGCTGGGCTACTCGGGCGACTTCCTGATCGCCAACCAGCGCGCGAAGGAGGGCAAGACCGGGCAGACCTTCACCGCGCTGATCCCGCCGCGCGGCGCCACGCTGTTCTTCGACACGATGGCGATCCCGAAGGACGCGAAGAACGTCGCCAACGCGCACAAGTTCATCGACTACATCATGCGGCCCGAGGTGCACGCCTCGCTCACCAACACGGTCTTCTACGGCAACCCGAACGCCGCGTCCAAGCCCTTCGTCAAGCCCGAGATCGCGAGCAACCCGGTCGTCTTCCCGAGCGCCGCCGACATCGGCAAGATGACGATGCCCAAGGCGCTGTCGAACGACATCCGCCGCGTGCAGACGCGCGTCTTCACGAGCTTCAAGGCCGGCAAGTGACCCCGGCCGGCCGCCGGCGCCATGCGCGCCGGTGGCCGTGCCGGCCGCGTCGTCCTAGCTGCCGCCCGTCATGCGCCTGGCCGCCGTCACCGACATCCACGGCAACCTGCCGGCGCTCGACGCGGTGATCGACGCCATCCGGCGCGAGCGCGTCGACCTCGTCGTCGACCTCGGCGACATCGCGGCGGGTCCGCTGTGGCCGCGCCAGACCTGCGAGCGCCTGCGCGGGCTCGGCTGGCCGACGATCGCCGGCAACCACGAGCGCCAGACGCTCGCCGCCGTTCCCGGCGCACCGGGCGACGACGCCTTCGCGGCGGCCGAACTCGGCGCCGACGACCGCGAATGGCTCGCGTCGCTTCCCGCGACGCGGCTGCTCGACGGCGGCGACGTCTGGCTCGTCCACGGCACGCCGTCGGACGACCTCGAGCCGCTGCTCGAGACCGTGACCCCCGACCACGAGCCCGGCGCCGCGCCCGGCGTGCGGCCGGCGACCGCCGACGAGGTGGCGGCGCGCCTGGGCCCGACGGCGGCGACGCTCGTGCTGTGCGGCCACACCCACATGCCGCGCACGCTGCAGCTCGGCCGCACGCTGGTCGTCAACCCGGGCAGCCTCGGCCGGCCGGCCTACGACGACGTCCACCCCTGGCCGTACCGCAGCGAGTGCGGCAGCCCGCACGCGCGCTGGGCGCTGTTCGAGCGCGGGCCGGCGGGCTGGAGCGTGCAGCTGCGCGCCACCGCCTACGACTGGGAGTCGGCCGCCGCGCGCGCCGAGTCGCTGGGCGCCCACGACTGGGCCTGGCAGCTGCGCACCGGCCGCGTCGGCCCGAGCGAGGCGGCCGCGCTCGGGCGCGGGCCGGCGGCGCGAACCCCGGCCTGACCGCCCCGGCGCGGACCGGCCGCCGCGGCCCGAGCGCGCGCGGCCGGGGGCCGGCATCGTCCCGAAGGGCACGCGGCCGGCCCCGGCTGCCTAGAATGCCCGATCCAGGAACCCGCCCGCGCCCGCCATGGTCCCGCACCTCATCACCGCGCTGAACGGCCCGATCAACGAGCTCGAGGCGCGCGTCCTCGACTCGATGCCTGCCATCGAGCGCTGGTTCCGGCTCGAGTGGATGGAGCACACGCCGCCGTTCTACACCTCGGTCGACCTGCGCAACGCCGGCTTCAAGCTGGCCCCGGTCGACACCGACCTGTTCCCAGGCGGCTACAACAACCTCACGCCCGAGATGCTGCCGCTCGCGGTGCAGGCCGCGATGGCGGCGATCGAGAAGATCTGCCCCGAGGCGAAGAACCTGCTGCTGGTGCCCGAGCGGCACGTGCGCAACTCGTCGTACCTCTCGAGTGTCGAGCGCCTGGTGCAGGTCTTCACCCAGGCGGGGCTCAACGTGCGGCTGGGCACGCTGGACCCCGAGGTCGCCGCGCCGCTGCGTATCGCCCTGCCCGAGGGCGGCGAGCTGACGATCGAGCCGCTGCACCGCACCAAGCGCCGCCTCGGGCTGAAGGACTTCGACCCCTGCACGATCCTGCTCAACACCGACCTGGCCGGCGGCACGCCGCAGGTGCTCGAGAACCTGCACGAGCAGTACCTGCTGCCCCCGCTGCACGCCGGCTGGGGCGTGCGCCGCAAGTCGCGCCACTTCCAGAGCTACGAGGAGGTGGCCAAGAAGTTCGCCAAGCTGCTCGGCATGGATCCGTGGCTGATCAACCCGATGTCGGCGCGCTGCGGCGCGGTCGACCTCGGCACGGCCTCGGGCGTCGAGGCACTGCGCGCCCAGGTCGACGCGACCCTGGCCAAGGTGCGCCGCAAGTTCAAGGAGTACGGCATCGGCGAGAAGCCCTTCGTCGTCGTCAAGGGCGACGACGGCCGCCAGGGCGCGGGCATCCTGACGCTGCGCGACCCGCGCGAGCTCGACGATGCGGTGCAGCGCGTGCGCGCGCGGCTGGCCGCGGCGGGCAACGACGGCACGACGGTCGAGCTGCTGGTCCAGGAAGGCGTGCCGACGTACGAGCGCATCAACGACGCGGTCGCCGAGCCGGTGGTCTACATGATCGACCGCTACGTCGTCGGCGGCTTCTACCGAGCCCATGCCGAGCGCGGCGCCGACGAGAGCCTGAGCGCCCCCGGATCTGGCTTCGTCCCGCTGGCCTTCGCCGAGAGCCAGCAGCTGCCGCGCCCGGGCGCCAAGCCGGGGGTCAGCGCGCCCAACCGCTTCTACATGTACGGCGTCATCGGGCGTCTGGCGATGCTCGCCGCCGCCTACGAGCTCGAGGCGACCGACCCCGACGCCGAAGCGTACGACTGACCGGTCGCGCCGGCCGCGTCAGCCAGGCGAAGGCCGAGGTGGCGCATGATGGCCGCCGTCGAACACTTCCGCGCCGGCGCCCGAGTGCCGGCCGCCGTCGCTTGAGCGCACCTGCCGACCGCGCGCACGGCGCCCCGCTGGCCGCCCTCACGCTCGCCGCCCTCGGCGTCGTCTACGGCGACATCGGCACCAGCCCGCTGTACGCCTTCAAGGAGGTGTTCGCCCACGGCCGCGTGCCGCTGAGCGCCGACAACGTGCTCGGCGTGCTGTCGCTGATGTTCTGGACGATCACCGTGGTCGTCTCGATCAAGTACGTGACGCTGATCCTGCGCGCCGACAACCACGGCGAGGGCGGGCTGATCGCGATGCTTGCGCTGGCCTCGCAGGCGGTGAAGGACCGGCCGCGTCTGCGTGCGCGGCTGCTGCTGCTGGGCGTCTTCGGCACCGCGATCTTCTTCGGCGACGGCGTGATCACGCCGGCCATCAGCGTGCTCTCGGCGGTCGAGGGCCTGGAGGTCGCGGCCCCCGGGCTGCACCGCTTCGTGGTCCCGGTGACGCTGGTCGTGCTGACGCTGCTGTTCGCGGCGCAGCGCTTCGGCACCGCGGCCGTCGGGCGCTGGTTCGGGCCGGTCACGCTGACCTGGTTCGCGGTGCTGGCGGCGCTCGGCGCCTGGCACGTCGCGCAGCACCCGGCAGTGCTGGTCGCGCTGCTGCCGCAGCATGCGCTGTCGTTCGCCGCCGCGCACCCGGGCATCGCCTTCGTCGCGCTGGGCGCGGTGGTGCTGTGCGTGACCGGTGCCGAGGCCCTGTACGCCGACCTCGGCCACTTCGGCCGGCGGCCGATCCGCATCGCCTGGTTCACCGTCGTGATGCCGGCGCTCGTGATCAACTACTTCGGCCAGGGCGCGATGCTGCTGCGGCACCCCGAGAACGTCGGCAACCCCTTCTACGAGATGGCGCCGCCGTGGGCGCTGTTCCCGCTCATCGCGCTGGCGACGCTGGCCACGGTGATCGCGTCGCAGGCGCTGATCACCGCCGCGTTCTCGGTCACCAAGCAGGCAGTCCAGCTCGGCTACATGCCGCGGCTGCGCATCCTGCACACGTCGGTGCGGCAGGCCGGCCAGATCTACGTGCCGTTCGTCAACTGGTCGCTCTACGGCTGCGTGGTGTTCGCGGTCGTCGTCTTCGGATCGAGCAGCGCGCTCGCATCGGCCTACGGCATCGCGGTCACCATCGACATGACGATCACGACCGTGATGACCTTCTTCGTCGTCCGCTACGCCTGGCGGCTGCCGCTCGCGGTGTGCGTCGGGGCGACCGGCGTGTTCCTCGTCGTCGATCTGCTGTTCCTCGCGGCCAACGCGGTCAAGGTGCTCGACGGCGGCTGGTTCCCGCTCGTCATCGGGGCAGCGATGTTCATGCTGATGACCACGTGGCAGCAGGGCCGCCAGCTGATGGCCGAGCGCCTTCGCGACGAGTCGATCGAGCTCGACGCCTTCATCGAGTCGGTCTTCCTCGCGCCGCCGCAGCGCGTGCCTGGCACCGCGGTGTTCCTCAGCGCCGAGCAGGGCGCCACGCCGTTCGCGCTGCTGCACAACCTCAAGCACAACCGGGTGCTGCACGAGCAGAACCTGTTCGTCACCGTGCAGCACCACGAGGTGCCGTGGATCGGCTTCGAGCGCCGCTGCGAGGTCCTGCCGCTCGGGCACGACTGCTGGCAGGTCACGCTGCACTTCGGCTTCAAGAACGACCCCGACGTCCCCGAGGCGCTGCAGGCGCTGCGCGGACGCGGCGTGCAGCTCGACGACATGGAGACGAGCTACTTCCTGAGCCGCGACCTGGTCGTGCCGCGCGGGCGCGGCAGCATGGCGCTGTGGCGCGAGAGGCTCTTCGCGAGCATGCACCGCAACGCGGCCGCCGCGGCCGACTTCCTCAACCTGCCGACCAACCGCATCGTCGAGCTCGGGGCCAAGGTCGAGATCTGACGAGCCCGGCCGGCGCCGCGCGGCGCCCGATATCCTCCCCCGATGCTGCGCGACCTGTCGCTGCCGGCCGTCGTGGCCGGGTTCGTCGCCGTGCTCGTGGGGTTCACGAGCTCGGTGGTCATCGTGATCCAGGCCGCCGCCGCGCTGGGCGCGACGCCGGCGCAGACCGCGTCGTGGATCTGGGCGCTGGGCATCGGCATGGGGCTGACGAGCGCCGGGCTCAGCCTGTGGTACCGCATGCCGGTGCTCACCGCGTGGTCGACGCCCGGCGCCGCGCTGCTCGTCACCGCCGGCGCCGGCGTCCCGATGGCCGAGGCGGTCGGCGCGTTCGTGATCAGCGCGCTCCTCGTCGTCGTCGCCGGCGCCAGCGGCTGGTTCGAGCGCGCGATGGGCCGCATCCCGCAGGCGCTCGCGGCCGCGCTGCTGGCCGGCGTGCTGGCGCGCTTCGCCTTCGACGCCTTCGTCTCCCTGCAGCACGACACGCTGCTGGTGACGGCGATGTTCGCCGTCTGGCTCGTCGGCCGCCGCGCCTGGCCCCGTTATGCCGTGCCGGGCGTGCTCGCGGCGGGCATCGGCGTGGCCGCGCTGCAGGGGCGGCTGGACGTTGCCGCGATCGACTGGGCGCCTGCGTGGCCGGTCTTCACCGCGCCGTCGTTCAGCGTCGCGGCCGCGGTCGGGATCGCGCTGCCGCTGTTCGTCGTCACGATGGCCTCGCAGAACCTGCCTGGGGTGGCCGCGCAGCGCGCCGCGGGCTACGACGTGCCGGTCTCTCCGGTCGTCGCGACGACCGGCGTCGCGACATTGCTGCTGGCGCCTTTCGGCGCCTTCGCGCTCAACTTGGCGGCGATCACGGCGGCGATCTGCATGGGCCGCGAGGCGGGCGAGGATCCCGCGCGCCGCTACATGGCCGCGGTCATGGCCGGGGTCTTCTACGTCGCGCTCGGCCTGCTCGGCGGCGCGGTCGTCGGGCTCGTCGCGGCGTTCCCGAACGCCCTGGTGCTCGCGGTCGCCGGGCTGGCGCTGGTGGGCACCATCGGCAGCGGGCTGCACGCGGCGATGACCGACGAGCGCCGCCGCGACGCCGCGCTCGTCACCTTCCTCGTCACCGCCAGCGGCGTCGTGCTGTGGGGGATCGGGTCGGCGTTCTGGGGCGTGGTCGCGGGCGCGTCGGTGCTCGCTGTGCAACACTGGCGGCCCTTCCGCTGACGCCCGCCGCGCGCCGCCATGGACCTGCTGTTCGTCGCCGACCCGCTGGAGAGCTTCAAACCGTCCAAGGACTCGACCTTCGCGATGATGCGCGAGGCGGCCCGGCGCGGCCACCGCCTGATGGCCTGCGAGCCGAGTGACCTGCACTGGCGGCGCGGCGGGCCGGTCGTCGGCCGGGTGCGAGGGATCGAGCTCACCGGGCGCGAGGACGAGGCCTGGTTCCGCGCCACGGGCGACGCCCGCGAGCGGCCGCTGGCCGACGCCGACGCCGTGCTGATGCGCAAGGACCCGCCGTTCGACAGCGAGTACTTCTACGCCACGCACCTGCTGCAGCAGGCCGAGCGCGACGGCGCGCGCGTCTTCAACCGCCCGCAGGCGGTGCGCGACCACCCGGAGAAGCTCGCGATCCTCGAGTTCCCGGACTTCATCGCGCCGACGCTCGTCACGCGCGACGCGGCCGACGTCAAGGCCTTCCACGCCGAGCACCGCGAGATCATCCTCAAGCCGCTCGACGGCATGGGCGGCATGGGGATCTTCCGCGTCGGCGACGACGGGCTCAACCTCGGCAGCATCGTCGAAACGCTCAACCGCCACGGCGCGACGACGATCATGGTGCAGAAGTTCCTGCCCGAGATCGCGCAGGGCGACAAGCGCATCCTCGTGATCGGCGGCGAGCCGGTGCCCTGGGCGCTCGCGCGCATCCCGCAGGGCAGCGAGATCCGCGGCAACCTCGCGGCCGGCGGCAAGGGCGTCGCGCGGGCGCTGTCCGCGCGCGACCGCGAGATCGCCGGGGCGCTGGGGCCCGTGCTCGCCGGTCGCGGGCTGCTGCTCGTCGGGCTCGACGTCATCGGCGACTGCCTCACCGAGATCAACGTGACCAGCCCGACCTGCTTCCGCGAGATCATGGACCAGACCGGCTTCGACGTCGCGGCGCGCTTCCTCGACGCGCTCGGTGCGGCGCTGGCCTAGCGCGGGCCGGCGCGTCGCGGAGTCGGGTCGATGTCGCTGCGCTCGCTGCTCGACGACGGGGTGCGCCACGCGCCCGAGTACGGCGGCGGCTCGAGCAACCTGCTGCCGATGGCGCTGGTCGCGCTGCGTCGCCTGGGCGCCGACGACCACAGGCTCGCGGAGTTCGCGATGCGCCAGCGGGCGCTGCTCGAGCCGGCGCCGCCGCCCGCGCCCTGGCCGGCCGGCGACCCCTGGGCGGGCCGTCTCGGCGACCCGGCGGCGTGGCCCGCGTACCGCGCGCTGTTCGTCGAGTGGCTCGGCCACGAAGGGGGCGCGGCGGTGCTCGCCCAGACCCTGCCGACGCTGATGCGCGGCTGCGGCGCGGCGGCCTTCCACGGGCTGATCCGCACCGCCTACGCGCTCGAGGTCGGCCACGCGGGCGAACTGGCCGACGGACTGGCCTACTGGGCGAGCCGCTTCCTGCCGCTCGGCGATGCCCCGGTGCCGTCCGCACGCGCCGCGCTCGACCCGCTGGCCGTGCTGCACAAGCTGCGCGCGCTGCCGCTCGGCCCGCGGCCGTCGGAGGCGCTCGTCATCGAGCACATGGACGAGGTCGCACGTCACCCCGGCTTCGCCCGCCAGGCCTCGAAGGTCGCGATCGACGACGAGACGCTGCCGCGGCTCGCGCGCCACGCGGCGACGCTGTATGCGGCCAGCGGCAACTTCGTCGCGCTGCATCTCGTGACCAGCGCGCGCGCCTTCGGCGTCATCGAGCCCTTCACCGACGACGCGGCGTCGGCGCGCATGCAGTACTGGCTGGCCTATGCCGCGGCCCATCGCGCCAGCGGCGCGCAGGAGGGCGCGCCGCTGCCCGAACCGTGGACCTGGGACCGCATCGTCGAGGCGGCCCGCGCCAGCGACGACGCACATGTCGTCAAGGTCGTCGATGCCTGCCGCGAGCTCGAGCGCACGCTCGGCGACGGCAACTGGCGCGCGGCCTCGACGCGCGCGCTCTCCGGGCGCTGACCGCGGGGGCGCGCGCGTGCGAGCCGTAACGCGACCGTTCCCCCGCCGGGCGAGCGCGCGCGGGCGCCGCACGCGCGGCCTGCGCGGCATCGCGGTCGTGCTGATGCTGGGCCTCGCCGTCGTCGCGTCGCCGGCGTTCGCGGCCGCTCCGGCTGCCTCCAGTGCGACGGCAGGCGACGGCCGGCGGCCGCCGCCGCTGGTCTACGTGGCCACGCGCGCGCTCGACGACCCGCGCGCGGCGCTCGCGCTGGCGCAGGGCGCCATCGCGGCGGCCCAGGCCGGCGGTGACCGCGACACCGAGTTCTGGCTGCGGCTCGGGCGGGTCGAGGTGTTCGTCCAGACCGACCACGATGCCGCCGCGGTGGACGAGCTCGGGCTGGCGCGGCGTGCGCTGCGGCCCGGCGACACGCGGCAGGCGCGCTGGCTCGAGGCGTTCGAGCGACTCGCGGGCCCGCTGCCGCAGGACGTCGACGCTTTCCGCCGCGCCCAGTCCGCGCTCGCAGCGGCCGCGCAGGCCGACGGTGACGCGGCACTCGCCTGCACGGTCTCGGCGGTCGACGCCTGGATCCATCAGGAGCTCGACGTCACCGACGAGGCCTGGCAGGCGCTGGAGGCCAGCGAGCGCTGCGGCGCACAGCTCGGCGACCGCGGCCAGCGCGCCTACGCGCTCGGCGCGATGGCGCTGCTGGCCGGCCGCATCGGCGTGCCGACGCCGGCCGAGGTCTACTTCCAGCGCGCGCTCGATGCGCTGGAAGGCCTGCCGGCGCGCTACCAGCGCGCCTGGCTGCTCGACGACTTCGGCTGGGCGCTGATCGACGCCGGCCAGCTCGAGCGGGCGAGCGCGAGCTTCGACGAGGCGCTGGCGCTCGGCAGCGCGGTGGCCGACGCATCGATCGTCGCGCGCGCGCACGAAGGGCTGGCGGAGGTGGCGCTGCTGCAGCGCGACGCGGCGCGCACGCTGCGTCACGCGCGCGAGGCACTGCGCCACGGTGCCGCGGCCGGGCTCGGCGCGCGTGCGGTCACCGCGCAGACCCAGGTCGTCGAGGCGCTGGCGCTGCACGTCGACGGCCCGACCCGCGCCGCCGAGCTCGACCAGGAGATCCAGCGCCTGCGCGCGCTCGCCGACGCCGACCCGCTGCCGCACCACCGCGTGCTCGCCGCGCGCAGCGCGGCGCGCGGCCTGCAGGCGCTGGGCCGCCATGCCGAGGCCTATGCCGAGCTCGAGCGCTTCGTCGAGCTGTCGCGCCGCGCCGAGCGCGAACGCCGCGACCGCGATGCCCGGCGCCTGCAGGCGGTGTACGAGACGGCGCGGCGCGAGGCCGAGAACGCCGCGCTGCGCCGCGCCGCCGACGAGGCGCGGCACGAGCTCGCCGTGCGGGGCGAGCGGCAGCGGGCGCTGCTGCTGCTGCTGGCGGCACTGCTCGCTGCCGTCGCGGCCGGTGCCTGGCTCGCGCGGCGTGCGTTCGTGCGCCGCCGCAGGCTGGCCGACCTGGCGCTGCGCGACGAGCTGACCGGGCTGCCCAACCGCCGCGCGCTGGTGGCCTTCGGCGAGGAGCAGTTCGCGCTCGCCGAGCGGCTGCAGCTGCCGCTGGCGGTGGCGCTGGTCGACCTCGACCACTTCAAGCAGATCAACGATGCCCACGGCCACGCCTGCGGCGACCGCGTGCTGAAGGCCTTCGCCGCGGCCGGCTCGCGCGTGCTGCGCGCGCCCGACCGGCTCGGCCGCTGGGGCGGCGAGGAATGGCTGCTCGTCATGCCCGGCGCCCACGCGTCCGACCTCGGCGCGGTCTTCCTGAGGCTGCGCGAGTCGCTGGCGGCCGAGATGGCCGGCGTGCTGCCGGCCGGGCGCCGCGTCACGTTCTCGATGGGCGTGGCCGAGCGCGGGCCCGGCGTCGGCAGCTTCGACGCGCTGCTCGCGGAGGCCGACCGCCAGCTCTACCGGGCCAAGGGCCAGGGGCGCGACGCAGTGGCCGGCGCGACCCCGGCGCTGCCCGCGGCGGCCTGAGCGCGGCGCGAGCCGCCGCACCCGACCCGATGGCCCTGATCACGCTCTCCGAGGCCCACCTCGCCTACGGGCACGTGCCGCTGCTCGACGGCGCCGCGATGGCGCTCGAGGCCGGCGAGCGGCTCGCGCTGATCGGCCGCAACGGCGCCGGCAAGTCGTCGCTGCTGCGCATCCTGGCCGGGCTCGACCGGCCCGACGACGGCGCGCTGCAGGTCGCCGGCGGCCTGCGTCGCGTCTACGTCGCGCAGGAACCCGTCTTCGCCGCCGGCCTCAGCGTCTTCGACGCCGTCGCCGAAGGCGTCGCCGAGGCGCGCGAACTGCGCGCGCGCTACGAGCGGCATGCCGACGGCGACGACCTCGACGCGCTGCAGACGCGCCTCGAGGCGCTGGGCGGGTGGACCTGGGAGCAGCGGGTCGACGAGGCGCTGCAGCGGCTGGCGCTGGACCCTGTGGCGCCGGTCGATGCCCTGTCCGGCGGCACGCGCAAGCGCGTCGCGCTGGCGCGCGCGCTCGTCGCCGCACCCGACGTGCTGCTGCTCGACGAGCCGACCAACCACCTCGACATCGACGCCATCGAGTGGCTGCAGCAGCTGCTGGTCGAGCGGCCGGGCGCGCTCGTCTTCGTCTCGCACGACCGGGCCTTCATCGACGCGGTGGCGACGCGGATCGTCGAGCTCGACCGTGGCACGCTGCGCAGCTACCCGGGCGGCTTCGCGGCCTTCGAGGCGGCGCGCGCGCGCGAGCTCGAGGCCGAGGCGCTGGCCGCGGCGCGCGCCGACCGTCTGCTCGCGCAGGAGGAAACCTGGGTGCGCCAGGGCGTCGAGGCCAGGCGCACGCGCAGCGTCTCGCGCGTCGCGCGGCTGGAGCGGCTGCGCGCCGAGCGCGCGGCGCGCCGCGAACGGGTCGGGCAGGTGCGGCTCGAGCTCGATGCCGGCCAGGCGCCGGGCAAGCTCGTCGCCGAGCTGAAGGACGTGAGCATGCGCTTCGGCGACCGCGTGCTGATCGACCGCTTCTCGGCCACGCTGCTGCGCGGCGACAAGGTCGGCATCATCGGCCCCAACGGCGTCGGCAAGACGACGCTGCTGCGCCTGGTGCTGGGCGAGCTCGAGCCGACCTCGGGCACGGTGCGCCGCGGCACGCGGCTGCAGGTCGCCTACTTCGACCAGATGCGCGCCGGCCTCGACCTCGACGCCACGCTCGCCGACACGATCAGCCCCGGCAGCGAGTGGGTCGAGATCGGCGGCACGCGCCGGCACGTGATGAGCTACCTCGGCGACTTCCTGTTCGCCCCCGAGCGTGCCCGGGCCCCGGTGCGCACGCTGTCGGGCGGCGAGCGCAACCGGCTGCTGCTCGCGCGCCTGTTCGCGCTACCGGCCAACGTGCTGGTGCTCGACGAGCCGACCAACGACCTCGACATCGAGACGCTCGAGCTGCTCGAGGACCTGCTGCAGTCCTACGCCGGCACGCTGTTCCTGGTCAGCCACGACCGGCGCTTCCTCGACAACGTCGTCACCAGCACCATCGCGTGGGAAGGCGACCCCGCCTGGGGCGGCCGTCCGGGCCTGTGGCGCGAGTACGAGGGCGGCTACGAGGACTGGCGGCGCCAGCGCGAGCGCACGCGCGCGGCATTGGCCCCGGCCGTCCCGCCGGCCGCGCCCGCGTCCAGGGCCCCGGCCGCCCCGTCGACGCCCGCGGCCGGCGCGCCGGCCCGTCCGGCGACCGCCAAGCTCAGCCACAAGGAGCAGCGCGAGCTCGACGCGCTTCCGGCGCGCATCGAGGCGCTCGAGGCCGAGCAGCGCGCGATCGCCGAGCGGCTCGCCGGCCAGGCGCTGTACGTCGACGAGCCGCACCTCGTGCCGGCGCTCAACGCGCGGCATGCGGCGATCGAGGACGAGCTGATGGCGGCACTCGAGCGCTGGGAGACGCTCGCCGCGCGCGCCTGAGCGCGCGTGGGGCGGCGGGTGCGGGCCGGCGTGCGGGCTGGCGACGCGGTGCTCGGGTCGGCGCCGGCACCGGCCGACGGGCCGGGCTGGCGCGTGCTGTCTGCGCGGGTACGATGAGCCGATGAACCCGCCCCGCGCCATGCTCGTCGTCGGTGCCGGCGACGCCACCGGCGGCGCCATCGCGCGCCGCTTCGCCCGCGAGGGCTACATCGCCTGCGTGACGCGCCGCACGGCAGACAAGCTCGAGCCGCTGGTGCAGCGCATCCGCGCCGAGGGCGGGCAGGCCCACGGCTTCGGCTCCGATGCGCGCGACGAGGCAGCGGTGACCGGGCTGTTCGCGCACATCGAGCGCGAGATCGCGCCGCTGGAGGTGGTGGTCTTCAACGTCGGTGCCAACGTGCGCTTCCCGGTCGTCGAGACCACCGAGCGCGTCTACCGCAAGGTCTGGGAGATGGCCGCGCTGGCCGGCTTCCTGGTGGGGCGCGAGGCGGCGCGCACGATGGGCCCGCGCGGGCGCGGCACCGTCCTCTTCACCGGCGCCACCGCCAGCCTGCGCGGCGGTGCCGGCTTCTGCGCCTTTGCCGGCGCCAAGCACGCGCTGCGCGCGCTGGCGCAGAGCCTGGCGCGCGAGATGGGGCCGCAGGGCCTGCACGTGGCGCACGTGGTGATCGACGGCGCGATCGACACCGAGTTCATCGCGCAGAACTTCCCGCAGCGTTACGCGCTGAAGGACCGGGACGGCATCCTGGACCCGGAGCACATCGCCGAGGCCTACTGGCAGATCCACCGCCAGCCGCGCAGCGCCTGGACGCACGAGATGGACCTTCGCCCCTGGATGGAGACCTGGTGAGATGGCGACGATCGAGTTCTGGTTCGACTTCGGCAGCCCGACGACCTACCTGGCGCACACGCAGCTGCCGCGCATCGCCCGCGAGACCGGGGCCACGCTCGTGTGGCGCCCGATGCTGCTGGGCGGCGTCTTCAAGGCCACCGGCAACGCCAGCCCGGTCACGGTGCCGGCCAAGGGCCGCTGGATGCACCAGGACCTGCAGCGCTGGGCCCGGCGCTGGGACGTGCCCTTCGCGTTCAACCCGCACTTCCCGATCAACACGCTGACGCTGATGCGCGGCGCGACCGGGCTGCAGATGCGCCAGCCGCAGGCGGTGCCGGGCTACCTCGACGCGGTGTTCCACGCGATGTGGGTGCGGCCGCGCGACCTCGGTGACCCGGCGGTGCTGGCCGAGGTGCTGGCCGGCGCCGGGCTGGACCCGGCGGCCTTCCAGGCGCTGGTGGCCGACCCCGAGGTCAAGGCCGCGCTCGTGGCCGCCACCGAGGAGGCCGTGGCGCGCGGCGTCTTCGGCGCGCCGACGGTCTTCGTCGGCGACGCGATGTTCTTCGGCCAGGACCGGCTGGACTTCGTGCGCGAGGCTGCCCTGAGCGCGGGCTGAGCGCCGCCGCGCACCGGCCCCGGCCGCACCTCGATCGCGTCGTGCACCGCCGGCCGCAGGCTCGGCAGGAAGCCGGTGGCGGCCGCGCCGGTGGGGCTCGAACTGGAGACGTCGTGGCGCGGCGGATGCGGGTCGACCGGCGCGGCAGCCGAAGCGAGTACGTTGCGCCCGAAGGCAGGCACGGCATGGAGACCGGTCGACGACCGGTTTGCCAACGTCTGAACGGGAGCGACCGGCCATCAGGAGTCGTTCGCGAGCGGCAGCTATCTGGTCGGCCGGTCCGTCGCGGCCGCGGCCGCGGCACCAGCGCGGCCAGCCCATGTCCTCCACCAGCACTCCGCGGCGCGTGAGCATCTTCATGAGCCGGGTGATGACCGTCTGCAGCAGTGCGTGCAACTCGTCGTCGGTGGGCGCTTGGGACTCGACATAGGCCGGCACGCCATCGGCGTCGCACCGGTACACGCCGTCAAGCACCGCAATCGGGCGGTGCTGGAGGCTCCTCGCGCTCGTGCATCCACGCCTCCAGCAGCGTGTAGCCCACTGCCAGCACCACGGGCCCCACGAAGATGCCCACCAGCAGGACGGCGGCGTGCTGCGCATCGACGGCCGCGCGCAGGGGCCGTGATGAGGCCGTTGTGGATGGCCGGGCCGCGCGCTTCGTGCCCGGCCGGTCAGGCGCCTTTGCGGCGGCGCGTCGTCGACAAGCCCGTCATCGCCAGCAACGCGGCACCCACCAGTGCCACCGTGGCAGGCTCGGGCACCGGCTGCGATGCGCTGGCTTCCACCTGGATGCCGACGGTGTACTCCCACGACTGCACGCTCGGGCTACCGAGCGAGAAATCCTCGAAGGCGAGCCAGAGGTCGCCCGGACCGGGCGCAGCTCCGCTGAAGACGGAGGTAGGGCTGACGTCGCTGCTGAATTCGACTAAGAACGGATCGTTCTGAAGCAACGTGCCGAGGTAACTTTTGAACCGGCCGCCTGGCTGCTGACCGATCCCGCTGGCTGT
>JALORQ010000219.1 GCA_025458805.1 Rubrivivax sp. | reverse complement strand
GACCGACGCTTCGGCCAGGCCGTAGACCGGCGCCATCGCGGTCGGCGCGAGGCCGCAGGCGGCGAAGCGCTCCGAGAAGCGGCGCACGGTGTCGGGGCTCACCGCCTCGGCGCCGTTGAACGCGAGGCGCCACGTGCGCAGGTCGAGCCCGGCGAGATCGGCTTCGGCGAGGCGCTTCAGGCACAGCTCGTAGGCGAAGTTCGGCCCCGCCGACAGCGTGCCGCCGTAGCGCGTGATCGTCTCGAGCCAGTGCCGCGGGCGTGCGAGGAACGCCAGCGGCGACATCACGACGAGCGGGAAACCCACCAGCAGGCTGCCGAGCCAGGCGCCGATCAGCCCCATGTCGTGGTACAGCGGCAGCCAGCTGACGAAGACGTCGCGCGGCGTCGCCTGCACCGCGGCCGCCATCGCGCGGATGTTGGCGAGCAGGTTCGCGTGCGTCAGCGCGACGCCCTTCGGCTGCCCGGTGCTGCCCGACGTGTACTGGATGAACGCGACGTCGTCGGCGCGCACGTCGACGGGCGTCGGCGCGCCGCCGCTGGCCATCAGGTCGGCCGGCGTTGCGACGTGGCGCAGCCCCGGCACGCCCGCCTGCAGCAGCCGCGCCACCCCCATCGCCTCGGGCACGGTGACGAGCAGCACCGCCTGCGCGTTGGCGAGGATGCCGGTGTGGCGGCGCACGTGCTCCTCGAGCTGCGACGCACGCGCGGGCGGGTAGATCGGCACCGGGATCGCACCGGCCTTCAGGATGCCGAGGTAGGCGAAGAAGTACTCGGGTGACGTCGGCAGCATGATCGCGACGCACTGGCGCGGCGCGACGCCGGCGCGCTGCAGGCCGGCGGCGAGCGCCGACGACGCCTCGTCGAGGCGGCGGTAGGTCAGCGGCGTCTCGTTGCCGTCGGCGAGCACCGTCGCCTGCACGCGGCCGGCGTGCGCGTGCAGGTGCGCGGCGAGCACGTCGAGCAGCGTCGCGGCACGGGCGGCGGCGTCGCCGGCGTCGAGGTCCCCGCCCGTCGGCCGCGGGGCCTGGCGCGCCGCCGCGGGCGCGGCCGGTGCCGCCCCGCCGGCGCGGCGCACCGCGTCGCAAAGGTCGGCCACCGTGTCGGCGCGCTGCAGCGTGTCCTCGGGCAGTGCGACCCCGAAGCGACGCTCCAGTCGCATGAGGAGCTCGACGCGTGCGAGGCTGTCGAGGCCGAGGTCGCGGTCGAGAACGCTCGCCGCCGTGACCTCCGGCAGCCCGGGCGCGCCGGCGTGCAGGTCGGCAAGTGTGCGCGCGACGACGTCGATCACCGCGGCCTCGCCCGGCGCGGCGGCGTCACGCTCTTGGCGGTCGCTCGGCGTCATCAGCTCCCGATGATGCGCCGGCCGGCGCGACATCGGGATGACCCGGAGCGTGCGGGGGCTCGTGGCTCGACGCGTGTCGACGCGCGACCACGTCCTCGACCGACGAGGGAACGCGACGCGGGCGACCCGCGGATGGTGGAGGCAGCAATCCGCCGACCCGATCCGCTCGAGATCACCGGCCCGGTCCCTGGCGGGTGGCGGGGCGGGCCGCGTGACGCGTCAGTCGTCGGCGGGCGCGATGCGCGTCATGCAGCGCCGGTATCGTTCGTCGACGCGCGTCGCGAACCACTCGGTCGTGAGCTTGCGCGTGAACTTCGGGCTGCGCAGGTCGATCCGCGGCACCACTGCGCGCGGCAACGGCTGCGCAGCGGCGGTATCCGCCAGCTCGAAGACCCGGCGGTGCAGCGTGCTGTCCTCGAATCCGGGCTCCGTTCCGAGTTCGAGGTCGCGTCCGATGTCCCTTTCGCTCATCCCCAGCCGGCCTGCCAGCGCGAGCGCGGCGGCCTCGGTCTGGCCCGGTCCGGCGGTGCGTGTGCCCGGCAACAGGTCGCCGTCGAGCGCCAGTGGGCGGCCCGACGCGTGCGCGAGCGCCGCCTGGAAGGCGGCGTTGCGACTGGCCCAGTGACCGGCGTTGAAGTCGGCGAAGCGGTAGAGCATGTGCTCGTAGGGCGCCGCGTAGTCCAGCAGGTGCGCGGTGCCGAAGTACAGCCCGCCATGCCGAGTGAAGACCTCGCGTCGCACCGAGACGCGCAGCGGGTACGGGTAGGCGCGGCGCGCCGCATGCGCTTCGGCGAAGGCGATCGACACCTGCATCGGCCCGCCCGTGCGCACCGGGTTGTAGCCGGCGAGGAGGCGTTCGCCGAGCGGCACCGTGCGGATCAGGTCCTCCCAGATCTCGCTCAGTTCGCGCTCGGTGCGCACGCGCTCGAGCCGCTCGCCGAACGAGCGTCCGTCGGGACCGCGCAGCGCGAGCGCGGCCCGCACCGCGAAGTCCGGCACGCCGAGTTCGTCGGCGCGGCGGTCGATCTCGCGGCGCGCGATGCCTGCCAGGCCGAGGACCGCGGGATCCACGCGGAATCCGCTCTCCTGCTCGGTGACCGCGACGACCGCGCACAGTCGGGACGGGGTGGGCGGCAGCGCGAGCGCGACCAGCGTGCCGTGGATGTCGGCGGCCCACCCGGCGCGGTCGTCGAGGCGCTCGGGCAGCACGCGAAGAAGGGCGGAGCGCGCCTCGGCCGGCGCCAGCCCCGGGCCATCGGCGCCCTGCCGCGGTGCGGCGCAGCCGGCGAGCAGGGCGAGGGCGGCGACGACCCAGGCGGCGTCGGGCGTGCGGCGGGCCGCGCACACGGTGCCGCTCACCGCGAGGGCACGGGCGCCGGCGCCCGGGTCGATGCGCAGGCGCGGGGTGCGGGCGGAGTCGACACCCCCGGATGGTAGGGGCGGCAGCGACTCAGGCCGGGCAACCGCTCTCGGGCGTGCGAGTGCCCAGGGACGGCACCGGCGGCGGAATGTGGTAGCCGTAGCGCACGGCGGTGATCTCGGCGAGGATGCTGACCGCGATCTCGGGCGGCGTGCGCGCACCGTTCTTCAATCCGACCGGACCGTGCAGACGTGCGAACTGCGCGTCGGTGATGCCGAAGTGCTCCTTCAGCCGCGCCTCGCGCCGGGCCTGGTTGGCGCGCGAGCCGATCGCCCCGACGTAGAACGCGGGACCACTGAGCGCCTCCATGAGCGCCAGGTCGTCGAGCTTTGCGTCGTGCGTCAGCGCGACGATGGCGGTATGGCCGTCGGGCCGCAGTTCGCGCACCGCGTCGTCGGGCATCGTGCGCAGCAGCGTCGCGCCGGGGATCTCGAAGCCGTGCGCATACTCGTCGCGCGGATCGCAGACCAGCACCTGGTATCCGAGGGCCGAAGCCATCGGCACCAGGTACTGCGTGAGCTGTCCGGCGCCGACGACGAGCATGCGCCAGCTCGGGCCGTGGTGCGTGACCAGGGTCGTGTCGGTCAGCTCGAGTTCGTCCGTGGCGCCCGCGGCCTCGAGCGTCGCCTCTCCGCTCGCCAGCACGAGCGTGCGCCGCACGCGCTCGCCGTGCTGCAGCCGCGCCAGCAGCTCGTCGAGCCGAGTGTGCGCCGCCACCGGCTCGAGCACCAGCTCGATCAGGCCGCCGCAGGGCAGCCCGAATCGGTGCGCCGAATCGGCGTCGATCCCGTACCGCACGACCTGCGGCACTCCACGCGCGAGCGCACCAGTGCGGGCCTTCTCGATCAGGTCGTCCTCGATGCAGCCCCCGGAGACGCTGCCGGTCACCAGGCCGTCGTCGCGGATCGCCACCGACGAACCCGGAGGTCGCGGCGCCGATCCCCAGGTGCGGGTGACGGTGCACAGCACCACCCGGTGGCCGTCGGCGATCCAGCGACTGGCCTGGCGAAGCACCTGGAGGTCGGCGTTGTCCATCGGGCAGTCCCTTCGTCTCGCGGTCGGATGGGAGGCAAGGTAGTTCGATGCGGCATGCTGCGAAGGCGGGCCTTCCCTTATGCAGACCGGCGCATACCGCGCGGACGCCGCGCGAAACGGGGTCGCGATATGCGCAGGGGTTCATAAGGGTTAGCGACGCGATCGCCGCGGGCGCATCCGCTCCTACCATCGGCCACGTCCGGGCTGGGAGGCATCCGTCCCGACCGGGCACTGCGGCGCCTGCACCGTCCACGTCGACGGGCATGCCGTGAAGAGCTGCAACGTGCTTGCAGCACAGGCCGCGGGCCGGCAGGTGACGACGATCGAGGGTCTGGCCGCGGCCGACGGTACGCTGCACCCGATGCAGGCTGCGTTCCGCTCCTGCCACGGCCTGCAGTGCGGCTTCTGCACCCCGGGCATGGTCATGAGCGCGGTCGACCTGGCGCGGCACCACGGTTGCACCAGCGAGACGCAGGTGCGCGACGCGCTCGAGGGCAACCTGTGCCGCTGCACGGGCTACCACAACATTGTCAAGGCCGTGATGCAGGGTGCTGCGGCCATGTCGGCCTGAGCACGCGGCCATCGGAGGACGACCATGAACGCAAGACAGGGCTTCGTCGGCAAGGCCGTCGAGCGCCGCGAGGACGCGCGCTTCCTGACCGGCCGCGGCCAGTACACCGACGACATCACGCTGCCGGGCCAGGCCTACGGCGCCTTCCTGCGGTCGCCGCACGCGCACGCGCGCATCCGCGCTCTCGACACGGCGGCGGCCGCGAAGGCCCCCGGCGTGCTGGGCATCCTGACGGGCGAGCACTTCAAGGCGGTCGGCGGGCTGCCCTGCGGCTGGCTGATCCACAGTCTCGACGGCAGCCCGATGAAGGAGCCTCGGCACCCGGTGCTCGCCGACGGCAAGGTGCGCTGCGTGGGTGACCGGGTCGCCCTCGTGGTCGCCGAGACGCTGGCGCAGGCGCGCGCCGCCGCGGCGCTCATCGAGGTCGACTACGAGGTGCTGCCGCCGGTGGTCGACACCGCCACGGCGCATGGCGCGGCCAGCGCGGTGCACGACGAGGCGCCAGACAACCTGTGCTACCACTGGGGCATCGGCGACCAGGCCGGTGTCGAGGCGGCGTTCGCCCAGGCCGCGCGCGTGACCACTCTGCAGTTCCGCAACAACCGGCTGATCCCCAACGCGATCGAGCCGCGCGCGGCCAACGCCAGCTACAGCGCGCACGACGACAGCTACACGCTCTACGTCAGCAACCAGAATCCGCACGTCGAGCGGCTGCTGATGTGCGCCTTCGTGCTCGGCATCCCCGAGCACAAGATGCGCGTCGTCGCGCCCGACGTCGGCGGCGGCTTCGGCAGCAAGATCTACCTCTACGGCGAGGAGACCGCGCTGGTGATGGCCAGCAAGATGTTCAGGCGGCCGGTCAAGTGGACCGCCGAGCGCAGCGAGGCCTTCCTGTCCGACGCGCATGGCCGCGACCATGTCACGACCGCGGAGTTGGCGCTCGACGAGGACGGGCACTTCCTCGCGCTGCGCGCGAACACGACGGCCAACATGGGTGCGTACCTGTCGACCTTCGCGTCGTGCATCCCGACTATCCTGCACGCGACGCTGCTCGCCGGCCAGTACAGGACGCCGAAGATCTGGTGCGAGGTCAAGGCCGTGTTCACCAACACCGCGCCGGTCGACGCCTACCGCGGGGCCGGCCGCCCCGAAGCGACCTACCTGCTCGAGCGCATCGTCGAGACGGCGGCGCGCGAGATGGGCATCGACCCGGCCGAGATCCGGCGCCGCAACTTCATCACCGAGTTCCCGTACGCGACGCCCGTGGGCCTGACATACGACGTGGGCGACTACGACGCCACGCTGACGCGCGCGATCGAGCTGGCCGACGTCGCAGGCTTCGGCTCGCGACGCGCGGCCAGCGAGGCTCGGGGCATGAAGCGCGGCCTCGGTTACGCCTGCTACATCGAGGCCTGCGGCATCGCGCCGAGCTCGATCGCCGGCGCGCTCGGCGCCCGCGCGGGCCTGTTCGAGGCCGGCGAGGTGCGCGTGCATCCGACCGGCAAGGTGACCGTGTTCACCGGCAGCCACAGCCATGGCCAGGGTCACGAGACGACTTTCGCGCAGGTGGTGGCCGACAAGCTCGGCATCGCGATGGAGGACGTGTCGATCGAGCACGGCGACACCGGCAAGGTGCTGTTCGGCATGGGCACCTACGGCAGCCGATCGCTGGCCGTCGGCGGCACCGCGATCGTCAAGGCGCTCGACAAGGTCATCGCCAAGGGCAAGAAGATCGCCGCCCACCTGATGGAGGCCGCGGACACCGACATCGAGTTCGAGGACGGCCAGTTCAAGGTGGCCGGCACCGACAAGGCGGTGCCCTTCGCGCAGGTGGCGCTGACGGCGTACGTGCCGCACAACTTCCCGCACGACAAGCTCGAGCCCGGCCTCAACGAGAACGCCTTCTACGACCCGAGCAACTTCACCTACCCCGCGGGCACCTACATCTGCGAGGTCGAGGTCGATCCGGCCACCGGCAAGACACGCATCGAGCGCTTCACCGCGGTCGACGACTTCGGCAACGTCGTCAACCCGATGATCGTCGAGGGCCAGGTGCACGGCGGCCTGGCGCAGGGCATCGGGCAGGCGCTGCTCGAGCACGGCGTCTACGACCCCGACAGCGGCCAGTTGCTGACCGGCAGCTACATGGACTACGCGATGCCGCGCGCCGACGACGTCCCGAGCTTCCGCGTCGAGACCGTGCCCGGCACGCCCTGCTCGCACAATCCGCTCGGCGTCAAGGGCTGCGGCGAAGCCGGTGCGATCGGCTCGCCGCCGGCCGTGATCAATGCGATCTGCAATGCCCTCGGCGTGAAGGACGTACCGATGCCGGCGACGCCGTACACCGTCTGGCGGGCAGCGCACGGCACGCTCTGACGCGCGTTCCGCAGGAGAATCGAATCATGCAAGCCTTCAGCTACAGCAGGCCGGCCTCGGTGGCCGATGCCAAGGCCGCGGCCGCGGCCGGTGCCAAGCTCATCGCCGGCGGGCAGTCGCTGCTGCCCTCGATGAAGCTCGGGCTGGCGGCGCCGGAGGCGCTCGCCGACCTCGGCGCCATCCCCGGCCTGGCCGGGATCACGGTCGCGGGCGGCGTCGTGCGCATTGGTGCGATGACGACGCACGCGGTCGTCGCTGCCAGCGCCGACGTCCAGCGCGCCATCCCGGCGCTCGCCGACCTGGCCGGCCACATCGGCGACCGCCAGGTGCGCAACCGCGGCACCCTGGGCGGCAGCCTGGCCAACAACGACCCCGCGGCCTGCTATCCGGCCGCGGTGCTTGCGCTCGGCGCCACCGTGCACACCGACCGGCGCGACATCGCCGCCGACGACTTCTTCCAGGGCCTGTACACGACGGCGCTCGCCGAGGACGAGGTCATCACCGCGGTCAGCTTCCCGGTCCCCGAGAAGGCGGGCTGGCAGAAGTTCAAGCAGCCCGCGTCGCGCTTCTCTCTGATCGGTGTCTTCGTCGCCCGCGGGCCGCAGGGGGTGCGCGTCGCGGTCACGGGCGGCGGCAGTGGCGTCTTCCGCGCGACGGCGCTCGAGCAGCGGCTCGCGGCCGACTGGTCGGCGGGCGCACTCGCCGGCGCGGCGGTGTCGACCGACGGACTCAACAGCGACCTGCACGGGTCGGCCGAGTACCGCGCGGCGCTGATCCCGGTGCTGGCGGCGCGCGCGGTCGGCGGCTGACGCGGCGCGCCGCCGCGACGGCGGCGCAG
>JALORQ010000074.1 GCA_025458805.1 Rubrivivax sp. | reverse complement strand
GATGCCGCGGAACAGCACCGCCGGCGACACCGACAGCGCGCGGCCCAGCGCCGGCAGCGAGAAGGCCAGCGCGGTCAGCACGCCGAACGACAGCGCCACCAGTGCCGGCGCCCACAGGCCCTGCAGCAGCAGCGCCACCGGCAGCTTGTCGGCGGCCAGCCGTGCGCCGGCCAGCGCCAGTCCGAGACCGAAGATCACGCCGGCCACGCTCGCCAGCACCGCCAGCATCAGGATCTGCAGCAGCACGAAGGTGGCCAGCCGGCCGTCGCGCAGCCCGAGCGCGCGCAGCGTGGCCAGGCTGGCGAGCTTGCCCTGCAGGTAGGCCTGCACGGTGTTGAACACGCCCAGACCGCCGATGAACAGCGCCGACACGCCGATCAGCAGCAGCCCCGAGCCGATCTGCCCCAGCACCTCGGCCATGCGGTCGCTGCGCTCGTCGAAGCTGCGCACCTCGGCGCCCAGCGCGGGAAAGGCGGCGACGAAGGCATCGCGCCACGCCGTGGCATCTTGCGCCGTGCGCACGCGGTAGCGGTACTCGACACGGCTCAGCGGCTGCACGAGCCCGGTGGCCTGCAGCGCGCCCTCGGCCAGCAGGACCGGCGCGGCGCCCCAGTCGGCGCGCAGGCTGCGGTCGGGCTGGCGCACGACGACGGCGCGCACCACGAGCTCCAGGTCGCCGACCGCGACTCGGTCGCCGGGCTGCAGGCCCAGCCGCGTGGCCAGCGCGCCATCGAGGGCCGCGCCCCATTGCCCGTCGCGCTCGGCCAGCGTGTCGCGCAGGCCGCCCGCGGGCTGCAGCGCGACGCTGCCATAGAGCGGGTACGCGTCGTCGGCGCTGACGAGCTCGACCAACTGCGCGCGGCCGGCCTCGGTGCGCAGCATCGTGCGCAGCTCGATCGTGCGCGAGACGGTGCCGCGCCCGCGCATCCACGCCAGCGCGTCGACGGGCAGCGGGTCGCGCGACTCGACCTCGACGTCGCCGCCGAAGATCAGCTTCGCGTCGGCGCGGAGCGCGTCGGCCACCTGCCGGTACAGGCCGCCGCCGGCCGCCACCAGCGACACGCCCAGCACCAGGCAGGCGACGAAGATCCACAGCCGGCGGCCGCTGGCGCGCAGGTCGCGCCAGGCCAGATCAAGCAGGAACGGCATCGAGCGGCTGCCGCGCGGCAGCGGGGGCGGCGGTGCCGGGCGTCTCGTGCAGCAACCCGTCGTGCAGGCGCAGCACGCGGTCGCAGCGCGCGGCGAAGTCGAGGTCGTGCGTGACCAGCACCAGCGTCGTGCCCAGCTCGCGGTTGAGCTCGAAGAGCAGTTCGCGCACCGACTCGGCGGTGGTGTCGTCGAGGTTGCCGGTGGGCTCGTCGGCGAGCAGCAGGCGCGGGCGGTGCACCAGTGCGCGGGCGATGGCCACTCGCTGCTGCTCGCCACCCGACAGCTGCGAAGGCCGGTGGTGCAGGCGGTCGCCCAGGCCCACCCGCCGCAGCATCGCGGCAGCCGCGTCGTGCGCCCGGCGCACACCGGCCATCTGCAGCGGCAGCGCGGCGTTGTCGAGCGCGCTCAGGCTGGGCAGCAGGTGGAAGCTCTGGAAGACGATGCCGATGCGGTCGCGCCGCAGGTCGGCCAGGCCGTCGGCGTCGAGCGTGGCGAGGTCGACGCCGTCGATGCGGATGCGGCCGGCGGCCGGCCGCTCGAGCCCCGACAGCAGCAGCAGCAGCGAGGTCTTGCCCGAGCCCGACGGCCCGGCGATGGCCACGCGCGTGCCGGCGGCGATGCGCAGGTCCACGCCGCGCAGCACGGGCACGGTGCGCGGGCCGATGGCGTAGTGCATGCACAGGCCATCGGCGTCGATCAGCGGCGGAGATGAAGCAGTCATGCGCGATTGTCGGCGCGCGCGCCGCGACGCTCCCGGGGCCACGCCGCGCGCGCCGTGCGCCGCAGGGTCTTTGGCGCCGTCGGCACCGGTGCCTACCCGATCGCCATCAGGCTCGCGTTGCCGCCCGCCGCGGCGGTATTGATGCTGAGCGAGCGCTCGCCGACCAGCGTCTCGAGCGCCAGGTCCCCGCCGTCGTCGTCGAACGGGGTGAGGCCGACGATGGCGCCGGGCCGCGCGGCCAGCGCCTGCAGCACGGCCAGCCGCTCCTCGGGCGGGCCCTGGTGCAGCACGGCGCCCAGCGCGATGCCGGGATGGCGCCAGTCGTCGGCCAGCGCGATGCGCTCCTGCACGGCGCCCGGCAGACTCGAGCGCAGCGCGCCGTCGCGCGCCGGCCAGAGCACGCGGCCCCCGAGCGCCAGCACGGCGGCCCCCATCGCGAGCCGCACGCGGTCGCCGGCGTCACCCTCGGGCGCCAGGCACAGCACCGGCTCCCGCGGCCCGATGCGGTACAGGTTGGCCTCGCCGGTTGGCCCCGGAAGCGACCGCCAGCCCGTCGCCGGTGATGCGGCGACGAAGCGCGCGCAGGCCGCCGCCAGCGCGTCGTCGCCGACGCGGCCGGCCCAGCCCTGCAGTGCGGCCAGCGCGGCGGCCGCATCGGCCTCGTCACCGGCGCCTGCGGCCGCGTCGGCCGGCAGCCCGTGCACCGGCCCGGCGCCGGCCGCAGGCCCCGCGGCCTCGACCGCCGTGCGCGCGGCCTCGAGCGGCTTGCAGGCCAGCAAGCGCAGCATCGACAGCGGCCCCCCGGCCTTCGGCCCGGTGCCCGACAAGCCTTCGCCGCCGAACGGCTGCACGCCGACCACCGCGCCGACCAGGTTGCGGTTGACGTACAGGTTGCCCGCGCGCAGCTGCTGCACGACCTGCGCGACCGTCTCGTCGATGCGGGTGTGCACGCCGCCCGTCAGCGCATAGCCGCTGGAATTGACCTCGGCCAGCAGCGCCGGCAGCGCATCGCGGTCGAAGCGCCGCACGTGCAGCACCGGACCGAAGACCTCGCGGCCGATCTCGGCGACGTCGTCGATCTCGACCCACGCCGGCGCGACGAAGTGCCCGGGCAGCGCCGCGGCCGCGTCGGCGAGCGGCTGCACGACGCGACGCCCGCGCTCGCGCATCGCGTCGAGGTGGCGCTCGACGCCGGCGCGCGCCTCGGCGTCGATCAGCGGGCCGACATCGGTGGCGAGCCGCCGCGGGTCGCCGATCCGCTGTTCGCGCATCGCGCCGGCGAGCATCGCGAGCACGCGGTCGGCGATCTCGCGCTGCAGGCACAGCACGCGCAACGCCGAACAACGCTGGCCGGCGCTGTCGAAGGCCGAGGCCAGCACGTCCTGCACGACCTGCTCGGGCAGCGCCGACGAGTCGACGACGAGCGCATTCTGGCCGCCGGTCTCGGCGACCAGCGGCACCGGCCGCGCGCCGGGGTCCAGCCGGCCGGCGAGCGTGCGCTGCAGCCCGCGCGCGACCTCGGTCGAGCCGGTGAACATCACGCCCTGCACGCGGGGATCGGCGACCAGCGCCGCACCCACCGTCTCGCCGCGGCCGGGCAGCAGCTGCAGTGCGGCGAGCGGGACGCCGGCCTCGTGCAGCACCTGCACCGCCGCGAAGGCGACGAGCGGCGTCTGCTCGGCCGGCTTGGCGAGCACGGCATTGCCGGCGGCCAGCGCGGCGGCGATCTGGCCGACGAAGATCGCGAGCGGAAAGTTCCACGGGCTGATGCAGGCCACCGGCCCGAGCGGCCGGTGCGTGGCGGGGTCGAACCCACGGCGCAGCTCGGCGGCGTCGTAGCGCAGGAAATCGACCGCCTCGCGCACCTCGGCCACGGCATTGGCGACCGTCTTGCCGGCCTCGCGCACGAGCAGCGCGACCAGCTCGGCCATGCGCCGCTCGAGCGCATCGGCCGCGGCGTCCAGCCGCGCCGCACGGTCCGCCGGCGCCACCTCGGCCCAGTGCGCGGCACCTTCCGGCGCGGCGGCGAGTGCTGCCTCGACCTCGGCCTCCGTCGCCTCGCGCACCTCGCCGACGAGATCGGCGGGGTCGGCCGGGTTGCGCACCTCGAGCGCCGCGCCCGCGGGCGCGGCAAGGCCGGCGACGAGCGGGACGGCCAGGACGGGCCGGGCAGAGCCGGCCGCCAGCGCCTTGCGCAGTTCCGCGAGCGTCCCCTCGTCGGTGAGGTCGAGGCCGGCCGAGTTGACGCGCGCGACGCCGAACAGGGCCCGCGGCCGCGGGATCGCCGGATGCGGCCGCCCGATCGCGCCTTCGGCCACGGCCCGCGCCTCGACGGCCTGCACCGGGTCCTCGACCAGCGACTCCAGCGGCACCGACGCGTCGCCGATACGGTGCACGAACGAGGTGTTGGCCCCGTTCTCGAGCAGCCGGCGCACGAGGTAGGCGAGCAGGGTCTCGTGACTGCCCACCGGCGCGTAGATGCGGCTCGCGCCGCCCAGCCCGCCGGAGGCGGCATGCGCGACGACCTGCTCGTGCAGCGGCTCGCCCATGCCGTGCAGGCACTGGAACTCGAAGGTCGGCACGGCACCGCGTGCGGCGGCCATCGACTGCGCCATCACCTGCACCGCGGCCAGCGTGTGCGCGTTGTGCGTCGCGAATTGCGGGTAGAGCCTCCCGGCGGCGTCGAGCAGCCGGCGCGCGCAGGCGAGGTAGGCGACGTCGGTGTGGACCTTGCGCGTCCACACCGGATAGTCGGCCTGGCCCTCCTGCTGCGCGCGCTTGATCTCGCTGTCCCAGTAGGCACCCTTGACCAGCCGCACCATGAGGCGGCGCCCGCTGCGCCGCGCGAGGTCGTCGAGCCACTCGATGACCGCCATCGCGCGCCGGCCGTAGGCCTGGACGACGAAGCCCAGCCCGTCCCACCCGGCGAGCACGGGCTCGTGCGCGAGGCGCTCGAGCAGGTCGAGCGACAGCTCGAGGCGCTCGGATTCCTCGGCATCGATGTTGAAGCCGATGTCGTGGCGCCGCGCGCGCTCGGCCAGCGCGAGCAGCCGCGGGTACAGCTCGCCGTGCACCCGGTCGACCTGCGCGCGCGCGTGGCGCGGGTGCAGCGCCGACAGCTTGACCGAGAGGCCCGGCCCTTCGACGACGCCGCGACCGGCCGCGGCGGCGCCGATCGCCTCGACCGCCTGCTCGTAGGCCGCGAGATAGCGCGCGGCGTCGTCGGCGGTGAGAGCGGCCTCGCCGAGCATGTCGAACGAGTGCCGGAAGCCCTGGGCCTCGCGCGCGCCGGCCTTGGCCAGTGCCTGTTCGATGGTCTCGCCGCAGACGAACTGCTCGCCCATCAGACGCATCGCGAGGTCGACGCCCTTGCGCACCAGCGGCTCGCCGCCGCGGCCGACGACTCGGCGCAGCGCGGCGCCGAGGCCGCTGTCGCTGTGCGTCGCCACCAGCCGCCCGGTGACCAGCAGGCCCCAGGTCGCGGCGTTGACGAAGAGCGACGGGCTCTGGCCGAGGTGGCGCTGCCAGTCGCCGCGGCCGATCTTGTCGCGGATCAGCGCGTCGCGCGTGGCCGAGTCGGGGATGCGCAGCAGCGCCTCGGCCAGGCACATCAGCGCCACGCCCTCGTGCGAGCTGAGCGCGAACTCCTGCAGCAGCCCCTGCACGAGCCCGGCGCGGCCGCCCTCGCGCCCCCGTTCTCGCACCCCGCGCGCCAGCCGCAGCGCGAGGGCGCTCGCGGCTGCGGCCTGCTCCGGGTCGAGCCGCGCCGCGTCGACGAGCGGCGGCAGCAGCTGGTCCTCGGGCGCGCGCGTGCAGGCTTCGATCGCCGCGCGCAGCGGCGTCGCGGACTCGAGCGCGGTGAACTCGGGAACGAACGGCGGGGCGGCAGTCATGGCGGTCTCCGGCGGCGAAGCGTCGGCCCGCAGTGTCCGGCGCACGCCGCCGAATGTCGTGCGTTTGCGGGCCCGCGCGGCCGAGGATCGTTCGCCGCAAGACGCTGCCCGCACGGCGGCCTCGACGGCGCCGCCCGCGGCACCGGATCAGCCGTCGTGCGCTTCGGCGTCGCCGCCCTCGCCCGCGAACTCGGTGCGGAAGTGGCCCGCCTCGAGCCCCTGCTGCTGCAGCCAGCGCACCATCACCGCCTCGTAGCCGTGCGTCACGATGACACGCGATGCGCCGGTGGCGGCGATGGCGCGCTGAAGGCCGGGCCAGTCGGCGTGGTCGCTGAGCACGAAGCCGCGGTCGAGGGCCTGCCGGCGCCGCGCCCCGCGCAACTGCATCCAGCCACTGGCGAAGGCGTCGGAAGCGTCGCCGAAGCGCCGCGCCCAGGCGCTGCCGCGCACCGACGGCGGCGCCACGACCAGCGCGCGACACAGCAGCGCGCGGTCGGAGATCTCGTCGACGCGCGAGGTCTCGGGCAGCCGCACGCCGGCGGCGCGGTAGGCCTCGTTGACGGCGGCGACCGCGCCGTGCACGACGATGGGGCCGATCGACGCGTCGACGCCGGCGAGCAGCCGCTGCGCCTTGCCGAAGCTGTAGCCCAGCAGCAGGCTCGCCCGACCCGCCTCGGCGTTGGCGCGCCACCAGTCGTTCACATCGGCCATCACCTCGCGCTGCGGCCGCCAGCGGTAGACCGGCAGGCCGAAGGTGCTCTCGGTGACGAAGACGTCGCAGCGCACCGGCTCGAAGGGCGTGCAGGTCGGATTGACGTCGCCGTCGACGCCGCTGACGAAGTAGTCGCCCGAGACCACCCAGACGCGCCCCCGGTGCTCGAGCCGCACCTGCGCCGAGCCGAGCACGTGGCCGGCCGGATGCAGGCTGACGCGAACCCCGCCGACATGCACCGGCTCGCCGTAGTCCAGCGTCTGCAGCGCGACGTCGCCGAGCCGCGCGCGCAGCACGCCGGCGCCGTCGCGGTGCGCGAGATAGGCGCCATGGCCGCGCCGCGCGTGGTCGGCATGGGCATGCGTGATCACCGCGCGATCCACCGGCCGCCACGGGTCGAGGTGGAAGTCGCCGGCCGGGCAGTACAGGCCTTCCGGGCGCTGCACGACGAGGTCGTCGGCGCTCATCGCGTGCAGCGCCCCGGCGGGAGCGCGTTCGCCACGGCGCGGGCTGTCGCGCGGCGGCCGGCGGCGGGGTCGTGGTCCGTCATCGTCGTGGATGGCACCCGCGAGCGGGCCGCGCGATGCCGTGAAGTCCGGCAAGCGTAGCGCGCCGCGCGCGGCGCATACTGCGCGCCCATGCCGAATCCGACCGCTGCCGACAGCCCGAACGACGATCTCGAACCGATGCCGCCCTGGCGGGTGTTCCTCGGGCTGCGCGGCCGCATCCCGCGCCGCACCTTCTGGATCTACGGCATCGGCGCGCTGTTCGGCCTCGCGGTGCTGCTGCAGGCGCTGCTGGGCATCGCACGCGTCGGGCACGCCGAGGCGGAGGCGCTCGTCAACGTGCTGCTGCTGTGGCCGGCCATCGCGGTCTCGGTCAAGCGCTGGCACGACCGCGACCGCTCGGGCTGGTGGGTGCTCGTCGTGCTGATCCCGGTCATCGGCTGGCTGTGGGTGCTGATCGACAACGGCTTCCTGCGCGGCACGGCCGGGCCCAACCGCTTCGGGCCCGACCCGCTGGCGTCGAGCGCGCGCGCGTAGGTGGAGGAACGGGCGCCACCGGCCCCGGCCCGCCCCGGCTAGTAGCGCCCGCCGAGCCCCGCCACCCGCAGGTAGACGTTGGCCATCCACGCGACGAAGCCGCTGGCCAGCCAGCGCCGCCATCCGCCGCCACCGCCGCGCTGGTCGGCTTCGCGCGACGCCGCGAAGGCGGACTCGAGCCGCGCCTCGAGGTCGGCGGCGAAGGCCTCGTCCTCGACGACGACGTTGGCCTCGAGGTTGAGCAGCAGCGACAGCGGGTCGATGTTCGAGCTGCCCACCGTCGCCCAGCGGCCGTCGATCACCGCGACCTTGGCGTGCAGGAAGGCCGGCATGTACTCGTACAGCCGCACGCCGCGCGAGCCGAGCTCTTCGTAGAGCGCGCGCGCCGCCCATGCGGCCAGGCGGTAGTCGTGCTTGCCCTGCAGCAGCAGCCGCACCCGCACGCCACGCCGCGCCGCCTGCACCAGCGCGCGGCGGAAGACCGTGCCGGGATAGAAGTAGGGCACCGCGATGTCGACCGAGACCTCGGCGCCGCGGATCGCGGTGACGTAGCTGCGCTCGATCGCCCGGCGCTGGCGCACGTTGTCGCGCACGACGAACGCGGCGCGCACCGGCGACATGTCCTCGGCCGCCTCGGCGCTCGGCCGCCCGCCACGAAAGCGCTGCAGCAGCGCGCGCATGTCGTCGACCGGGGCCGTGCTGCGCGCCAGCAGACGGAACTCCTCGCGCCAGACGTGGCGGAGGTTGGCGCGCGCCCACATCGCGCGCGCGGTCGCCTGCACCTGCGCCGCGAGCGGGCCGCGCACCTCGACCGCGAAGTCCAGCCGGGGCATGTCGCCCCAGCCGTGGTTGATGTCGTGGCGGTCGTCGATGACGTTGATGCCGCCGACGTGCGCGACCTCGCCGTCGACCGCGCAGAGCTTCTGGTGCAGGCGGCGCAGCTGCCCGGGCTGCAGCCACGACCACCAGCGGTCGAGCGCGCGGAACACCTCGAACCTCACGCCTGCCGGCTGCAGCCAATCGCGCACGCGCGGCAGCGTCGACAGCGAGCCGAACCCGTCGACCACGACGTGCACCGCGACACCGCGCCGCGCCGCGTCGGCCAGCGCGGCAGCCACGGCGCGCGCCGCGTCGTCCTCGTGGAAGATGTAGGTCGCGAACCAGACTTCGTGCCGTGCGCGGGCGATCGCGTCGCGCAGCCGCGGGAACAGGTCGTCCCCGCCCTGCAGCAGCGCGACCGCGTTGCCGCCCACCAGGCTCGGCCGCGGCACGCCGCTCCACGCCCAGATCGCGGTGTCGGGGTGCTCCGGCGGCCCTGCCACTTCAGGCCGGCTCGAGCTCGGCGACCAGCGGCAGGTGGTCCGACATGCGGGCCCAGGCCAGCCCGCGCGGAACCATCGTCGTGCGGCAGGCCAGGCCGCGCAGGTAGAAGCGGTCGAGCGCGAAGACCGGCATCAGCGACGGGAACGTCAGCTGCCGCGACGGCGCGCCGCCGGGCGCCTGCGCGCGCTCGAGCCCGATCTCGGCCATCGGCCCGTCGAGCTTCTCGCCCCAGTCGTTGAAGTCACCGGCGACGACGAGCATCTCGCCGCGCGGCACGTGCGCGTCGATGTAGGCGGCCAGCCGCTGCACCTGGCGCACGCGGCTGGCATGCGCGAGCCCGAAGTGCGCGCAGACGGTGTGCACCACGCTGCCGTTCCAGCGCACCGGCACGTGCAGCAGCCCGCGCTGCTCGAAGCGGTGGTCGCTGACGTCGTGGTGGCCGACGTCGCCGATCGGCCAGCGCGACAGCAGCGCATTGCCGTGCTCGCCGTGGCGCGTGACGGCGTTGGTCCGATAGGCCGCGGCGTAGCCCTCGGGAGCCAGGAACTCGGCCTGTCCCTCCTCGGGCCAGCCGAACCAGGTGCGGTCGAAGCGTCGCGCCTCGCGGTGGTGGAACAGCCGCACCTCCTGCAGGAACACGAGATCGGCGTCGAAGGCCTCGACCGCGAGCCCGAGGTTGTGGATCTCCAGCCGCTTGCGCGGGCCCATGCCGCGCACGCCCTTGTGGATGTTGTACGTCGCGACGCGCAGCGCGCCGATGCCCGTGTAGGGCGGCATCAGCGTGGAGTGCAGCGGGTGGTGGCGCGGCGACATCACCCGGCCAGGTAGCGCGGCAGCTGCAGGATGGCCTCGGCATTGCTCGGGCTGAAGCAGCGGTCGGCCGCCTCGCGCCAGGGCAGCCACTCGTGGCGCAGGTGCTCGCGCGGCGCCAGCCGCACCGGCACGCGGCCCGGCACGGTGAGCCCGAAGACGTGCTCGGTGTTGTGCGTGACCCCCGGCGCGTAGCGGTGGCGCCAGACCGGGTAGATCTCGTAGACGTTGGCCAGGCCCCAGTCGCGCAGCGTGCCGGCGGTGATGCCGGTCTCCTCCTCGAGCTCGCGCCACGCGGTGGCCTCCAGCGGCTCGTCCGGACGGTCCTTCGACCCGGTGACGCTCTGCCAGAAGCCCGGGCGGTCGGCGCGCTCGATGAGCAGCACCTCGGCCGCCGGCGTGTGCACGACGACGAGCACCGACTCGGGGATCTTGAAGGGGCGCACCGGGGGGCTCAACGCGATCCCCGCCGCCGCGCCACGGCCTGCGCCAGCCGGCGCAGCAGCGGCTCGGTGTCGGCCCAGCCGATGCACGCGTCGGTGATCGACACCCCGGCGGCCGGACGTTGCCCCGGCACCAGGTCCTGGCGGCCCTCGTGCAGGTGGCTCTCGATCATCGCGCCGACGATGCGGCGCTCGCCGCCCTCGATCTGGCGCGCGACGTCCTCGCCGACCTCGAGCTGGCGCCGGTGCTGCTTGGCCGAGTTGGCGTGCGAGCAGTCGATCATCACCTGCTCGGCGAGGCCGGCGCGGCGCAGCACCGCGCAGGCCGCCTCGACCGCCGCCGCGTCGTAGTTGGGCGCCTTGCCCCCGCGCAGGATGACGTGTCCGTCGGCGTTGCCGCGCGTCTCGAAGATCGCGGCCACGCCCATCTTCGTCATCCCCATGAACGAGTGCGGGTGCGCCGCGGCGAGCACGGCGTCGGCCGCCACCTGCACGCCGCCGTCGGTGCCGTTCTTGAAGCCGACCGGGCACGACAGCCCGCTGGCGAGCTGGCGGTGGCTCTGGCTCTCGGTGGTGCGCGCGCCGATCGCGCCCCACGCGATCAGGTCGGCCAGGTACTGAGGGGTCAGCAGGTCGAGGAACTCGGTGCCTGCGGGCAGCCCAAGCGCGCTGATCTCGAGCAGCAGCCGGCGCGCGCGCTGCAGGCCTTCGTTGATGCGGAAGCTGCCGTCGAGCCGCGGGTCGTTGATGTAGCCCTTCCAGCCCACGGTGGTGCGCGGCTTCTCGAAGTAGACACGCATCACAACCAGCAGCTCGCCGGCGAGCTCGTCGGCCAGAGACTTGAGCCGCCGTGCATAGGCGATGGCGTCGTCGTGGTCGTGGATCGAGCACGGGCCGACCACCGCGACGAGGCGGTCGTCGCCGCCGTGCAGCACGGCCGCGATGCGCTGGCGCGTCGTCTCGACGAGGCGCTCGACGGCCGGCGTGACCGGCAGCTCCTCGAGCAGCACCGCGGGCGAGACCAGCGCGCGCACCGCGGCGATGCGCACGTCGTCGATGCGCGTCGTGTCCAGCGTCGCGTCGCGCGCACCGGCCTCGCGGTCGTGACGGGGGTCGTCGATGGCGTTCGGCAAGGGGGCTTCCAGGGTTCAGATGCCGCTGATCACGGCATCCAGTGCATCGACGATGCGGTGCGACTGCTCACGCAACGACGCCACCGGGCTGCGCAGCACGCGCGCCGGCAGGACGCCGGCCTCGTGGACCTTCAGCAGCAGGCGCTCGCCCGCCAGCTCGAACGAAGGCGTCATGCGTTCGGGCACCGCGGGCGGCTCGACCTGCGACCGCGCGAGCGGCGCCACCAGCCGGGTCGGCAGCGCATCGACGAGGTCGCTCTGAAGCACCACGACGTAAGGCAGCCGCTCCCGCGACGCGGCGGCGGGGTTCGGGTAGACGTCCCACTGCGGCATCGGCGGCTACCAGGCGCGGAACTCCTCGTTCCAGACGCCGTGCTCGCCGAAGTCCCGGTGCTGCTCGTCCATCCAGTCCCTGTACTTCTCGTAGAAGGCCCGCGCCGCCGGGTTCAGCCCTTCGACGTCGACACGCGGCGACTGCCGCGCGGCGACGAGGCGGTCGTACTCCTCGGCCGAGAGCAGCACGCTGTGGCGGCGACCGGCCTTCTCGATGACGACCGGCCCGCGCTGCGCAAGCTCCAGCAGCTGTCCGAAGCGGTTCTTGGCGTCGGTGGCGGTCACGGCCATCACGGCTCCGGAAACAGGAAATTGGCCATTTTAGCCAGAGCGAGACGCGCCCGCCCGCCGGGCATCAGGCCCCCCGCGGGTTGCGCAACCGGATGTGCAGCTCGCGCAGCTGGGCCTCGTCGACCGCGCTCGGGGCGCCGGTCAGCAGGCACTGCGCGCGCTGCGTCTTCGGGAACGCGATCACGTCGCGGATGCTCTCGGCGCCGGTCATCAGCGTCGCGATGCGGTCCAGGCCGAACGCCAGGCCGCCGTGCGGCGGCGCGCCGTACTGCAGCGCGTCGAGCAGGAAACCGAACTTGATGCGCTGCTGCTCTGGCGTGATGGCCAGCGCCTCGAACACCTTGGCCTGCACGTCGGCGCGGTGGATCCGCACCGAGCCGCCGCCGATCTCCCAGCCGTTGAGCACCATGTCGTAGGCCTTGGCCAGGCACTTGCCCGGATCGGTGGCCATCAACGCCTCGTGGCCGTCCTTCGGGCTCGTGAACGGATGGTGCATCGCGTTCCAGCGCCCGGCCTCCTCGTCGTACTCGAACATCGGGAAGTCGATCACCCACAGCGGCGCCCAGCCGTCCGCGACGAGGCCGCGCTGGCGGCCGAACTCGCTGTGGCCGATCTTCACGCGCAGGGCGCCCAGCGCGTCGTTGACGATCTTCGCCTTGGCGTCGGCGCCGAAGAAGATCAGGTCGCCGTTGCGGCAGCCGGTGCGTGCCACGAGCTCGGCGATGGCGGCGTCGTGCAGGTTCTTCACGACCGGGCCCTGCAGGCCATCGCGGCCCTTGGCGGCGTCGTTGACCTTGATCCACGCCAGACCCTTGGCGCCGTAGATCTTGACGAACTCGGTGTAGGCATCGATCTCGCTGCGGCTCATCTCGCCGCCCGCGGGCACACGCAGCGCCGCGACGCGGCCGCCGGGCGCGTTGGCCGGGCCCGAGAAGACCTTGAACTCGACCGTCT
>JALORQ010000218.1 GCA_025458805.1 Rubrivivax sp. | reverse complement strand
GTGGCGTCGACCAGGTCGAACAGGTTCGGGAAGCTCTGGCACAGGCTCACGCAGCGGCGGCAGCCGTGGCAGATGTCGAACACCCGCTCCATCTCCTTGAAGGCGGACGTCTCGTCGTAGAACTCGGGGTTCTGCCAGTCGATCGGGTGCCGGGTCGGGGCCTCGAGGTTGCCTTCGCGCATGCGCTTGCCTTCGTGTTGCGTGCTGGGGAGGGTGGCGCGGGAACAGGCGCCGCAAACGAACAAGGGGCACGAGGCCCCTTGTCCGACTGCCGGCAGTCGCGGTCAGTCGACCAGCGCGTCCAGCGCCTTCTGGTAACGGTTGGCGTGCGAGCGCTCGGCCTTGGCCAGCGTCTCGAACCAGTCGGCGATCTCGTCGAAGCCTTCCTCGCGCGCCGTCTTGGCCATGCCCGGGTACATGTCGGTGTACTCGTGCGTCTCGCCGGCGACAGCGGCCATCAGGTTCTGGCGGCTGCTGCCGATCGGCAGGCCGGTGGCCGGGTCACCCGAGCCCTGCTCGAGGAACTCGAGGTGGCCGTGCGCGTGACCGGTCTCGCCCTCGGCGGTGCTGCGGAAGAGCGCGGCCACGTCGTTCTGACCCTCGACGTCGGCCTTGTTTGCGAAGTAGAGGTAGCGGCGGTTGGCCTGGGACTCGCCCGCGAAGGCGTCCTTCAGGTTCTGCTCGGTCTTGGTACCTTTCAAGCCCATGTGTCGCTCCTTGGTCGATGCCCGCCCGGGGTGGGCGGTGGTTTCTCAGCGGTGCGGGCGCCGGCATCCGGCGCTGGCCCGTCGGACGTTAGCAAAGCCGCGAGACGAGTGCCAATACAAAGCATCAATGCCGGCCATAGCACGAGGCCGGGGGGTCGCCCCGTCGATCACCGCACGCCCAGCAGCCGAAGCGCGAGCTCGTGAAGCCGGCCGGCCGGGTCGGCGAGGCTGTGCAGCACGCTGAAGTGGTCGTGCCCCGGCAGCGTTTCGCATACCGGCACCGAGGTCGGCCCCCAGACGTCCCGGATCAGCTCGTTCTGGCGGCGGAACTCCTCGCTCTCGTCGGCGCCGGCGACGGCGTAGAAGCGGGCCTTCGGGCGCGGGAAGAACGCCGGGCTCAGGCGCCTGACCGACGACGGCGTCAGACGCAGGTCGGCCTGCAGGAACGGCGCGAGCCGCACCGGCTCGAGGTCGTAGACGCCGGAGATGCCGAGCGCGCCGCCGACCAGCTGGGCCGGCAGGTCCGGCCCCACCTGCCGCCAGCGGCACGAGACCAGCATCGCCGCCAGGTGGGCCCCTGCCGAGTGGCCCGCGACGACGATGCGCGACGGATCGCCGCCATGCGCGGGCGCGTGGCGCCAGGTCCACTCGAGCGCCCGCACCATCTGCGCCACGATCTGCTCGATCGTCACCGCGGGGCACAGGTCGTGATCGGGCACCACGACCAGCGCGCCGGCGGCGTTGAAGGCAGGGGCGACGAACGAGAAGTCGGCCTTGCCCAGCGACCTCCACCAGCCGCCGTGGACGAAGACCAGCACCGGCGCCGGCGCGCCCGTGCCCGGGGCGCGGAACAGGTCGAGCCGCTCCCCCGCCGCCGGCCCGTAGGGCACGCCGAGGCTGCAGTCGCTGCGCTCGCGCGCCAGCGCCGACGCGGCACGCCAGCGCTCGAGGATGCGCGGGAAGTCGGGCACCCGCGAGCGGTTGTCGTACTGGGCATCGAGCCAGGCCGGATCCGTGCGCATCGGCATCGTCGTCTCCCTGTCGTGGCGTTTGGCCGATGCTAGCGCCCTGTCGCGGCCGACCCGCGCCTGCTATGATCTAGGGCTTTCCGGGGACGTAGCTCAGCTGGGAGAGCGTCGCGTTCGCAATGCGAAGGTCGGGAGTTCGATCCTCCTCGTCTCCACCAGAAGTTCCTCGAGCCGTTGTCCGACAACGGCTCTTTTCTTTTCCGGCGACCGGCTCGCGCCCGTGGCCCGCCGAAGCGGACTCGGTTTCGTGGTCCGTGCCCTGCAGCCGATGCCGCCTGCGATGAAGACGCCGACCCCGCAGCCGCGTCCGCTGCACCGCCTGCAGGGATTCGTGCTCGGCGGCATGGCCTGCCTGCTGCTGGCCGCGTGCGGCGGGCTGCCGCGCAGCGCGCCGCCCGCGCAGCAGGTCTGGGATGCGTCGATCCCGCACTTCCCCGACGTGCGCGCCTGGTCCGGCCGGCCCAGCGAGGCGATGGAGCGGGATCTGGCGCAGTCCTTCGCGCAGGAGTCGAAGGACGACTTCCCGCCGCGCGCGGACGGCGCGGTCGGCTACTCGCACCTCGCGCTCTCGGGCGGCGGCGCCAACGGCGCCTTCGGCGCGGGCTTCCTGAACGGCTGGACCAGCGCAGGCACGCGGCCGGTCTTCAAGATCGTCACCGGCGTGTCCACCGGCGCGCTGATGGCGCCGTTCGCCTTCGTGGGCCCCGACTACGACGAAGCGCTGCGCCTCTTCTACACGACCACCCGCACGCGGGACATCTTCGAGCTCGGCTCGGTGTTCACGCTGCTGCGCCAGGCGGCCGCCGGCGACTCGCTGGCCGATACCCGGCCGCTGCAGCTGATGATCGAGCGGCATGTCGACGCGCAGCTTCTTGGCCGGGTGGCCGAGGCCCACCGGCGCGGCCGCCGGCTGTACATCGGCACCGTCAACCTCGACGCGCCGAGCTTCGTGGTCTGGAACATGGGGCTCATCGCGACCAGCGGGCGGGCCGACGCGCTGGACCTGTTCCGCAAGGTGATGCTGGCATCGGCCTCGATCCCGGTGGCCTTTCCGCCGGTGCTGTTCGAGGTCGAGATCGGCCGCGGCGGCCCGCGCCACGACGAGATGCACGTCGACGGCGGCCTCGGCGCGCGCGTCTTCCTCAACGGCGGCGTGCTCGACAGCTCGATCGTGCAGCGCCGCGGCGGTCTCGGCGGCACCGGGGCGCAGGACATCTTCGTCATCCACAACGGTCAGCTGATTCCGAGGCCCGAGCCGATCGGCCGCACGCTGCCGGCCATCGCGGCGCGCTCGATCGACGCTTCGGGGCGTGCTGCGGCGCTGGGCGACCTGATCCGCATCCACGGCTATGCGCAGCAGGCGACGGCGCGACTGCGCTGGACCACGATCCCGGACGCCGTGCAGATCGACGCCGCCGAGGTCTTCGATCCCGCGAAGATGCAGGCGCTCTACGACATCGGCTACCGGATGGCCGCCGGCCCCGAGCCGTGGCTGACGCTGCCGCCGGGCCTGCGCGCGGAGCCGTAGCCTTCAGCCCGCAGGCGCAGCGCGCTGCGCTATCCTCGTCCGGAAGCGGCGAACCGGCTGGCGACCGATCGTTGCATCCCCATGGGGTAGCGACGGAGTACGCATGGGCTCGAGAGCGATGAAGGTGATGAAGCTCGCGGGCCTCGTGCTCGGCGTGATCCTGCTGACGGTGCTCGGCGTGCGCATCGTCGACACGCAGCGCGGGCCGCCGCTGGAGCTGTGGCACACGTTCGTCCCCGACGAGCTGAATGCGCGCACGCTCGCGGCCACCGACTGGGCCGGCTATCTCGCCGCCGAGGACAGGGCCTTCGCGCAGGTGCGCGAGAACGTCACGGCCCAGCTGCCTGTCTCGGCCCGCGTGCCGTCGAACCGCTACTTCGACGGCAGCCCGCTGTACCCCGGGCGCTTCGAGCAGGACTGGAACCGGTCGTACGTGCTGATGCCCGACGGCGCGCCGCGCGGCGCGGCGGTGTTCCTCCATGGCCTCACCGACTCGCCGTACAGCCTGCGCCACGTCGCGCGGCGCTACCGCGAGCTCGGCTGGGTCGCGGTCGCGATCCGCCTGCCCGGCCACGGCACCGTGCCCGCCGGTTTGGCCGACGTGCGCTGGGAGGACTGGCAAGCGGCGACGCGGCTCGCCGTGCGCGAGGCACGGCGGCTCGCCGGCGACGACGTGCCGCTGCACGTCGTCGGCTTCTCGAACGGCGGCGCGCTCGCGATGAAGTACCTGCTCGACACGCTCGACGAGCCCTCGCTGCGCCGGCCCGACCGCGTCGTGCTCGTCGCGCCGATGATCGGCATCACCAGCCTCGCACGTTTCGCTGGCGTCATGGGCTGGCCGGCGGTCGTGCCGCGCTTCGCGAAGGCCGCCTGGCTCGGCATCGTGCCCGATTTCAACCCCTTCAAGTACAACTCGTTCCCGGTCAACGGCGCGCGCCAGTCGTCGCTCGTCGCGCGCACGCTGCAGCA
>JALORQ010000217.1 GCA_025458805.1 Rubrivivax sp. | reverse complement strand
GGTCACCCCCGACGGGCTGTCGAACCGGACGCTGTCCGGAAGCGGTACCGCGAGCCTGTGGGATGGCAACGGCACCCTGTTCGTCGACGGCCCCGGCCCGAACGACAAGTTCACCAACACGCTCGGGGACTGCGACCCGTTCACAAACCTGTGCAACGGGCGCTTCAACACCACGGGAGCCACGAGCTCGACCACGGCGGAGAACAAGGTGTCCGGCGACTGGTGGGAGGCCGTCACCGAGTTCGAGATCCGGATCAAGCAGGGCTTCGGCGTCGGGGCCTTCGGCTTCTACGGGACGGACATCGGCGACTTCGCCGGCTCCCTCAGCATTTCGCTCTTCGAGCGCGATGACCAGTCCGAGGACGAGGCGACGAAGGTGACCGTCTTCCCACAGCAAAGCGGCCTCGGCGACAGCGGGTCCCTGCTGTTCTTCGGCGTCGTTGACCGCGACCGCCTGTTCACGAAGATCCGGTTCAACATCCGGCAATCTAGCGACCAACTCGACAGCCTCGGCTTCGACGACCTCGTGTTCGGCAACCTGCGCGAGATCCCGACCGAGCCCGAGCCCATGCCCCTTCCCGGCACCGCCGCGCTGGCGCTGCTCGGCATCGGCCTGCTCGCCGGCACGCGCGCCCGCCGCCGGGGCTGACCCGACCAGCACCCCACCCCACGGCCCGCCCCCGGCGGGCCGTGTCGCTTCGGGCCGCCGCCTACAATCCCCGGCATGCCCATCGCCCCCGTCCCCGAGCTGGTGGCCGACCTTGCCGCCGGCCGCATGGTGATCCTCGTCGACGAGGAAGACCGCGAGAACGAAGGCGATCTGGTGCTGGCCGCCGAGCACGTGTCGGCCGAGGCGATCAACTTCATGGCCAAGCACGCGCGCGGCCTGATCTGCCTGACGCTGACGCGCGAGCACTGCGAGCGGCTGCGGCTGCCCCCGATGGCGGCGCGCAACGGCACCAAGCATGGCACCGCCTTCACCGTCTCGATCGAGGCCGCCAGCGGCGTGACGACCGGCATCTCGGCCGCCGACCGGGCGCGCACGATCGCGGTGGCGGTGGCGCGCGACGCGAAGCCTGCCGACCTGGTGCAGCCGGGGCACGTGTTCCCGCTGCAGGCGCAGGATGGCGGCGTGCTGATGCGCGCCGGGCACACCGAGGCCGGCTGCGACCTCGCGGCAATGGCCGGGCTGACGCCGGCGGCCGTGATCTGCGAGATCATGAACGACGACGGCACGATGGCGCGGCTGCCCGACCTCGAGCGCTTCGCACGCGCGCACGGGCTGAGGATCGGCACCATCGCCGACCTGATCCACTACCGCAGCCGCAACGAGTCGCTGGTGCAGCGCGTCGGCACGAGGCGCTTCGAGACGCCGCAGGGCGCGTTCGACGGCACCGTCTTCCGCGACCGCTCGGGCGGGCTGCACATGGCGCTGGCGCACGGCCGCTGGGACACGACCGACGAGGTGCTGGTGCGCGTGCACGAGCCCTTCACCGCCATCGATCTGCTCGACGGCAGCGGCAACGGCCATTCGTGGCCACTGCCCAAGGCGCTGTCGGCGCTGCAGGCCGTGCCCTTCGGCCTCGCGGTGCTGCTCAACTGCGCGCAGGACGCCGAGACGCTGCTGCCGCAGGCTCTGGCCGCCGGCCGCGACCGCAGCGCGCCGCGCGCGATGATGGACCTGCGCACCTACGGCGTCGGCGCGCAGATCCTGCGCGAGCTGGGCGTGCGCCGGATGAAGCTGCTCGGCAGTCCGCGCCGCATGCCCAGCATGGCCGGCTACGGACTCGAGGTCACCGGCTTCGTCGCGCCGGCGGCGGCCTGAGGGGCACCGGATGCAGGGCGCCGACCAGGGCATCGCGGGCTCGCTCGACGGCCACGGGCTGCGCGTGGGCATCGTCCGTGCGCGCTTCAACGAGGCCATCACGCTGCGGCTGCTCGAGGCCTGCCGCGCCGAGCTGTCGAGGCTGGGCGTGGCCGGCGCCGACATCCGCGAGCTCGTGGTGCCGGGCGCGCTCGAGGTGCCGCTCGCGCTGCAGGCGCTGGCCGAGAGCGACGAGCACGACGCACTGATCGCGCTGGGCTGCATCGTCCGCGGCGAGACCTACCACTTCGAGCTGGTGGCCAACGAGAGCGGGGCCGGCGTCAGCCGGGTCGCGCTCGACCACGGGCTGCCGGTCGCCAACGCCATCCTCACCGTCGAGAACGAGGCCCAGGCGTGGGCGCGCGCCGACGACAAGGGGCGCGACGCGGCGCGCGTCGCCGTCGAGATGGCCAACCTGCTGGACGGTCTGCAGTGAGCGCCGCGCCCCCGGCCCGGCGCCCCGGCGGGCGCACGGCGGCGCGCCGCCGCGCGCGCGAGCTCGCGCTGCAGGGCCTGTACGAATGGCTGGTCGGGCGTGCCGACGGCGCCGCGATCGAGGCCCACATGCGCGAGCAGCACGGCTTCGACAAGGCCGACGCGGTGCACTTCGACGCGCTGCTGCACGGCGTGATCGCGCAGGTCGAGGCGCTCGACGCGGTGATCGCGCGCCACGCCGACCGGCCGACGCGGCAGCTCTCGCCGGTCGAGCATGCGGCGATGCTGATCGGCTGCTACGAGCTGACGCACTGCATCGACATCCCGTACCGCGTCGCGATCAACGAGGCGGTCGAGCTGGCCAAGGTCTTCGGCGGCACCGACGGTCACAAGTACGTCAACGGCGTGCTCGACAAGGCCGCCGCCGAGCTGCGGCCGGTCGAGGTGCAGGACGCGCGCGCGCGCCGCGCGGCCGCAGCTGCCGGCGGGGGCGACGCGTGAAGCTGGCCGGCCGGCTCGACCGCATCGAGCCGTTCTACGTCATGGAGTGTGCGAAGGCCGCCGCGGCCATCGCCGACAGCGCGGCCTGCGACCCGGCCGCCGGCGGCGAGCCGATGCTCTTCCTGAACATCGGCGAGCCCGACTTCGGCGCCGCGCCGCTGGTCGTGCAGGCGGCCGAGCGCTGCCTGCGCGAAGGGCGCACGCAGTACACGCAGGCCACCGGGATGCCGGAGCTGCGCGAGTCGATCGCCCGCTGGTACGCATCGCGCTTCGGGCTCGCGGTCGATCCGGAACGCATCGTCGTCACCGCGGGCGCCTCGGCGGCGCTGCAGCTCGCCTGCCTGGCGCTGTTCGAGGACGGCGACGAGGTGCTGACGCCGGACCCGAGCTACCCGTGCAACCGGCACTTCGTCGCGGCCGCCGGCGCGCGCGCCGTGCTGATGCCGGCCGGCCCCGAGGCGCGCTTCCAGCCCGACGCGGCGCAGGTCGCGGCGCACTGGGGCGCGGCGACGCGCGGCGTACTGCTGGCGTCGCCTTCGAACCCGACCGGCACCTCGATCGCGCCCGGGGCGCTGGCCGCCATCGTCGACGCGGTGCGGGCGCGCGGCGGGGTCACGCTGGTCGACGAGATCTACCTGGGCCTGAGCTACGACGAGCGCTTCGGGCACAGCGCGCTCGCGCTCGGCGACGACGTGGTCTCGATCAACAGCTTCAGCAAGTATTTCGGCATGACCGGCTGGCGCCTGGGCTGGCTGGTGCTGCCGCCGTCGCTGGTCGGGCCGGTCGAGCGGCTGGCGCAGAACCTCTACATCTGCCCGTCGACGATCGCGCAGCATGCGGCGCTGGCCTGCTTCGAGCCGGCATCGATCGCCGAGTACGAGCGCCGCCGCGCCGAGCTGCGCAGGCGACGCGATCTCGTCGTGCCCGCGCTGGGCCGGCTCGGCCTGGACGTGCCGGTGATGCCCGACGGCGCGTTCTACGCCTGGGCCGACTGCTCGCGCCACGGCGCGAGCAGCTGGGACTTCTGCTTCGAGATGATGCGCCGGGCGCATGTCGCGCTCACCCCGGGCCGCGACTTCGGCCCGGCCGCGGCCGAACGCTACCTGCGGCTGAGCTTCGCCAGCTCGATGGACGAGCTCGAGCTGGCCCTGGCCCGCCTGCAGCGCGAACTCGCCTGAGCCCGGGGCGACCTCGAGTCCCGGCCGACCCGCGAGCGCCGGGCGTCGAACGAGAGGGCAGCGCGGTCAGGCGCACGCACCGCACCCGAGCGTGCGAAAGGCCGTCTGCCTGCCGGTCCGATCCGGGGGGGTCGGCTGCGTCGTAGCAGGCTTCAGCGCGCCGGCGCCGGAGGCACCAGGCCCGACAGGGTGCCCGACAGCTCGCCGAAGACGTCGGCCAGCACGCCCGGGCCGCTGACGGTGAGGCCCGCCGCGCCCGTGCCGCCGGTGAAGGTGCCCGCGCCTTCCTGGGCGCCCGAGGCGCTGCCGTACGCGTCGCGCTGGAAGCGACCCTCGAGCTGCCCGGTCAGCGTGGCACCGTCGTCGAAGCGGTAGAGCAGGTCGATCTTCATGCCGTACCAGCCGTCGCCCTGCGGGCCGGTGAGCTGGCCGCGGATCTCCAGCGTGGCCGGTTCCAACCTGCCGGCGATGCGGAACATCGCGACCCCCCGACGCACGAAGGCATTTCCCTCCCAGCGGTCGAAGGCATGGGCTTGCCGCCACTGGATGTCCTGTGCCGCGGCAGGCGCGGCGCCCCAGCCGATGGCCGCGAACAGGATCAGAGGCAGGAGAGCGCGTCGGGTCGGGCTGCGCAGCATGGACTCACCCAGGGCTTGTTCATCACGGTGCATTGTCGACAGCCGCTGCGGCGACGGGCTTGTGCGCCATCAACAGAGACCTCGACGGAGCCCCGGCGTCCGGGGCAGGAGGCCGGCTCGGCCGCGTGACACGGGCCGGCGTGAACAAGGCCCGCCACGCCGCCCGGCCGCTGTGACAAGCCGTTAACCGGCGGTGCAAACC
>JALORQ010000073.1 GCA_025458805.1 Rubrivivax sp. | reverse complement strand
ACGCCCACGCCGACGCCCACGCCTACGCCCACGCCCACGCCGACGCCCACGCCCACGCCCACGCCCACGCCGACGCCGACGCCGACGCCGACGCCGACGCCGAGCGGTGGCGATGGCCCGACGACGGGTGATCGTCAGCCTCCTGCGTCACCGGTCGGACCCGCGCCCACGCCGGTGCCAGGCTCGGTCACCCAGCGCAGGACAGCGACTGCCGCCGCGCGACAAGTCGTGACCACCTCCACCGATGCCGGCGACGGACTCACGACCGGCGACCGCGAACCGCCCTCGCCCCCGATCGGCAGCGGCCCGACGCCGACCCCGACCCCGACGCCGACACCCACGCCGACGCCGACACCCACGCCGACGCCGACACCCACGCCGACGCCGACGCCGACGCCCACGCCGACGCCCACGCCCACGCCCACGCCGACGCCGACGCCGACGCCGGGCGGAGACGGGCCGACCACCGGCGATCGGGAGCCGCCATCTCCGCCCACCGGACCGGGATCACCTACCCCGACACCGACACCGACACCGACACCGACTCCCACGCCGACGCCCACACCGACACCGACGCCCACGCCCACGCCGACCCCCACGCCGGCCGGCGCACCGCTCGGCGTCGACACCATCGCCGACGCGGTTCAGCCGTTCACCACGCAGGCCACGGCGGAGCGTGTCGCGGCGTCGCTGGCGCCGGCAGGGTCGGCATTGGCCGATGCGCTGAGCGCGGGCACCGCGCTGGTCGTGCGCGGCGGCATCGAGGTCCGCGCGCCGGGGACGCTCGACGTGCAGGTACCCTGGGTGCTGCCGCGCGGCGAGGCGCCGGGAGCGGGCACCGTGCGCGCCGGTGGCGCGGCGGTCGTCCTGCGTGCAGGCGAATCGCTCAGCGTCCGCCAGGGCATCGCCAGCGGATTCACGCCACCGTTCGCCGACCCGTCGGCCGACGCCCGCAGTTGGCTGCCCAGCGACTCGGCGACCGGCTCGATCCGGCTCGTCGCCGGGGCCGACCTTGACGCGGCGGCGGTGCGCGGGACGAAGGCGCCGGCCCTCGTCGAGCGCGGTCGCCTCGTCCTCGGCGATGCGCTGCTGCCGGCCACACCGTCGCTGGTCCGTGCCACCGATGCGCGCGTCGAGCTGCACGCCGGCAGCGACATCGTCTTCGCGACGCCGTCTTCGGCCGCCTACACGACGGGCCTGCCGGTTGCGTCGCTGCCCGCCGGCGCACCCGACCTCCAGTTCACGCCGCTGGTGCAGGAACTGGTGCCCGACCCGGAGCGTGGCTACGTGCAGCCGTTCCTCGACGCGGGCGGTGGTGTCGAGCTGTCGGCGCGCGGCGACGTGATCGGCCCCGCCGCGGACCCGGTGCGGCCGTACCTGTTCACCGACTGGTGGTGGCGCGGCCCGGCGATCGACCAGGCCCTCTGGTGGTCGCGCTTCGACCGCTTCGGCGGCGGCGCGGCGACCTTCGGCGGCGGCGACGTGACGGTGAGCGCTGGCGGCCGCGTCGTCGACCTCGTCGCGGCGGCAGCGGGTAGCGGGTGGATGCCGCTCGCCGGGCTGGCCGCGAGCACGGCACGCTACGGCGGCGGCGCTGTCTCGGTCGACGCGGGAGCCGACATCGTGCGCGGCAGCGTCGCGGTGACCGACGGGCCGGTGGATCTGCGGGCCGGCCGCCGCATCGGCGCCGAGGCCGGAACTGCGGCAGACGCGCCCGATGTCGTGTACGGCGATGGCGCGGTGCGGCTGGCGTCCCGCGGCGACGCCACGCTGGCGCGCCTGCGCACCGCCGGACAGACGGCGCCTTCGCTGGCCAACCTGTCGGGCTCGGTCGTGCTCGGGGGCCTGGACGCCGATGCGACGCTGCGCTGGACCAGCGCGGCCGGTTCGATCGCCAGCCTGTCGCAGGGCCAGGTGGGCAGCAGCGACGAGCTGCGCGACAACGCGTGGAGCGCGCTCGGCGGCAGCCTGCCGGGCGACGCCTTCGTCGCCGCCCCCGGCGGCAGCGTCACGCTGGGCGGCAGCAGCGACCAGCGGCCGACGACGCCGCAGGCGCGCCTGCAGGCCCTTGCCGGCGACAGCCTGACCGTCGGCACGCTGACGGTCGGCGCCGGCGGCCGGGCCGTCCCGCCGGCCGCCGATGCGGCGATCGCGGTCGTCGAGCAGCGCGCACTCGACGTCTTCTCGCTGCCGGCCGAAGGCGGGCGCTCGCTCGATCTGACGCGCCGCGACCCGGTGCAGTTGGCGGCGCGCGACGGCGACCTGCGGGTCACCGGCGTCGTGCAGAGCGCGCGTGCGCTGCGCGCCACGGCGGGACGCGACATCGCGCTGGACGGACCGGGCCAGATCGTCGTGCAGCACCAGCCCGAGCGGCTGGACGGCATCGCGCCGGCGCCGGTGAGCGAGCTGACGCTGCTGCAGGCCGGACGCGACATCACGGCCGCCCGCTCCACCGGCGGCGTCGACGGCATCGCGGTCGCCGGCCCGGGCGATGTGGTGCTGCTGGCCGGCCGCGACATCGACCTCGGCGCGAGCGCCGGTGTCGTCGCCATCGGCAACCAACGCAACGGCACGCTGCTGCCCGCCGGCGCCGCCGCGCTGTGGCTCGCCGCCGGCGTGCGGCTCGACGGCCGCGATCTGGCGGACGCGGCGGCCGGCGGCTTCGCCGTGACCGGCACGCAGGGGCTGGTGCAGCGCAGCGGCATGCTGTGGGCCTGGCTGACCGGAGGGGACAGCGCGCTCGACAGCGCCGCGGCGCGAGAATTCGATGCCCTCGACGGGCCGGCACGTGCGGCACGCGTCGCCGAATGGCTGGGCGACGCCTGGGCGCCGGCGCTGGCACGCGCGCTGCGACGCACGCTGGCCCTGGGCATGACGCCCGAGCGCGCCCAGCGCTTCGTCGCCGAGCAGACGCCGCTGCTGCTCGACGACCCGCTGCTGGCGCCGGACGTGCTGCGGCTGCAGCAGGCCGCGCCGGGCGAGCGCGCCGCGGTCGCGATGGCGCTGCTGCGCGAGACGCGTGTGCGCGAACGCGTCGAGCTGTCGCTGTACGCGCGTGCCGTGCTGGCCGCCGAGATCGACGCCGGCAATGCGCCGGGGCTCGTCGCCACCGCCACGCCGGCGCTGCGCGACGCGCTCACCGCCGCCGTGCTGGCCGATGCCTGGCAGGCACGCCCGGCCGGCGAGCGCCGCACCGTGGTGGCCGCGCAGGTGGCGCAGCTGCAGGACACCGAGCCGCAGCGCCTCGACGCCTGGCTGCAGGCCTGGGCGGCAGTTCCCGGTCGCTTCGATGCCGACGGCGCGGCGCGCATCGCCGAGCGGCTGGGCCTGCCGGCGACGACGTCGCCCGTCGAGGTGCAGCGCGCCTGGTCGCAGCTCCCGCCGGACGCGCGCCTCGCCGCGCTCGACGCCGACGACCAGTCGGCCTGGCGCGGCCTGCCCGACCAGCGCTGGCTCGAGGCCGCGCGCGAGGCGTCGACCTATGTCGCACGCGTCTCGGGCCTCGACGTGCCGCCACCGCAGGCAGCCACCGCGGTGGCCGCACTGCCGCGCGAACGCCAGCTGCCGCTGCTCGCAGGGGCGCTGCGCGCCGACCTGCTGGAGGCCGGCCAATCCGCGTCCGGGCTCGGCGGCGAGGCGTTCGACGCGGCGAATGCCGCGGGCTACCACTCGCTGGACATGTTGTTCCCGCTCGCCGCGCGCGGTGACGGCAGCGCGGCCGATGCCGGCAGCATCCGCACGCCGACGAGCCAGGTGCGCACCGTGCAGACGGCGCCGATCACGCTGCTGGCACCGACCGGCGGCGTCAATGCCGGGGAACTCGTGCCGGGCCTCGTCACGAAGCGGCCGGGTGAGCTGGGCATCGTGACGGTCGCCGGCGGCGACATCTTCGCCGCGGTGCGCGACAGCTTCGAGGTCAACCAGTCGCGCGTCTTCACGCTCGCCGCCGGCGACATCCTGCTGTGGGCCTCGGACGGCAACGTCGACGCCGGGCGCGGCGCGAAGACGGTCACCGGCGCGCCGGCGCCTCAGCTGCGGCTCGACGCCAACGGCAACCTCGTGCTCGACACCTCGGGCTCGTTCGCCGGCAGCGGCATCGCGACGCTCGACGCCGCCAGCGCGGTGTCGCTGTTCGCGCCGCGGGGCGAGGTCAACGCCGGCGAGGCCGGCATCAGCGCGGCCGGCAACATCACGATCGCTGCGGCGCGCGTGGTCGGCGCCGACAACATCGCGGCCGGCGGCAGCTTCGCCGGCGCGCCGGTCGTGCCGGCTGCGGGCGGCGGCGCGCTGTCGGCGCTGGCCGGCGCGACGAATGCCGCCACCGCGGCCGCCGCGTCGGCGACCGCCGACGACGAAGAAGACCGCCGGCGCCGCGAGCGCCGGCGCCAGCTCATCCTCGACTTCCTCGGCTTCGGCGCCGGGGAGTGACCTGTCCGGCCCTGCCCATGAAACCCAACCGACTGCTGCGCCTGCTCCTCCTGCTCCTCGTCCTCGGACCCATCCAGGCACTTGCCTGGTGGGACGAGGCCTGGCCGCAGCGCAGCCGCATCGTGATCGACACCTCGGCCGCGGGCACGCGCACCGCCGAGGCACTGTCGGGCGTGCCGGTCGCGATCCGGCTGCACGGCGGCAACTTCGACTTCGTGGGCGCCAAGGACGACGGCAGCGACCTGCGCGTCGTCGCCGCCGACGACCGGACGCCGCTGCCGTTTGCCGTCGAGCGCTTCGACCCGGTCGCGGAGCTGGGCGTGATCTGGGTGCTGATGCCGGCGCTGGCGCCGAACAGCGCCGATGCGAACGTGATCCACGTCTACAGCGGCAACGCGCAGGCGGGTGCCGACGCGTCGCGCGCGCCCGCGCTCGATGCCGCGACGCGCGCCGCGTGGCGCTTCGACACCGACAGCGGTGCCGACGTCGCCGGCACGCGCAGCGCCGCCGCCGCGATCGCCCTCGACACCAACGGCCTGCTCGGTCGCGCGCTGCGGCTATCGGGGACCGCGGTGTCGTGGCCCGCCGAGCGCGCCGCCGAGGTGGCGCCGGAAGCGGGCATCACCGTCTCGATGTGGCTGCGCGCCGATGGCACGCCGGCCGGCACTGCGTGGCGGCAGGGCGTGTGGAGCGTGGCCATCGAAGACGGCCGGCTGCTCGGCCGCATCGGCCCTGCGTCTCTGGCCGGCCCCGCCGTCACCGCGGGCACCTGGGTCCATGTCGCGCTCGCGGCCGGCGGGGACAAGGTGCGGCTGTTCGTCGACGGACAGGCCGTCGCCGAGGCCGATGGCGCTGCCGCGGCGCTGGCCGGCGAGATGCGCCTCGGCGACGGGTTCTCGGGCGCCGTGGACCAGCTCGAGGTGGCGGCCACGGCGCGGTCGGCCGCGTGGCTGGCATTCGCTGCCGCCACGCAGGGCATCGGCGCCACCGGCATCGGCGGACTCCTCGAGCGCGAGGGCGAGGCCGACGCCGGCGGCGGCGGCTACATGGGCATCCTGGTGGCCAACCTGACGATCGACGCCTGGGTCGTCATCGTCGTGCTGGCCGTGATGTTCGTCATCGCCGCCTGGGTGATGGTCGACAAGCTGCTGCTGGTCGGCCGAGCCGACCGCGACAACCGCAGCTTCCTCGAGCGCTTCCGCGGCGCCGGCCCCGGTGCCCTGCTGCGCCTGGCCGACGGGGCCGACCACCCGCACGCGCCGCTCTACAAGCTCTATGCGGCCGGGGTGCGCGAGCTGACCAAGCGGCGCGTCGGCGAGCCGAACGCGCCGCCGCTGTCGGGCGCGTCGCTGGACGCGGTCAAGGCCTCGGTCGACGCCGACATGGTGCGCGAGAGCAACCGCCTCAACGCGCAGATGGTGCTGCTGACGATCGCGATCTCGGGCGGGCCGTTCCTCGGGCTGCTGGGTACGGTGGTCGGCGTGATGATCACCTTCGCCGCGATCGCCGCCGCGGGCGATGTCAACGTGAACGCGATCGCGCCGGGCATCGCGGCCGCGCTGCTGGCGACGGTGGCCGGGCTCGCGGTCGCGATCCCGGCGCTGTTCGGCTACAACTACCTCGCCTCGCGCATCAAGACGATCTCTGCCGACATGCAGATCTTCGTCGACGAGTTCATCACGCGCGTGGCCGAGGAATACGGCGCGCGCTGACGCCCAGGGGAGACGCGCCGATGTCCGCCGACGTCAAGGGCAGCAACGAGCCCTACGACGACATCAACGTCACGCCGATGCTCGACCTGGCGTACGTGCTGCTCGTCATCTTCATCATCCTGACCACCGCGTCGGTGCAGGGCGTGCGCGTCGAGTCGCCGCGCACCGAGGCGCAGAACAACCTCGCACGCGCGCAGACCAAGGCCATCACGGTGACCGCCGACGGGCAGGTCTACCTCGACGCGTACCCGGTGACGCTCGAGCAGCTGCAGGCCACGCTCGCGCGCCACAAGGCGGCCAACCCGGCGCTGCCGGTGGTGCTCAAGGGCGACGCCGCCGCCCCGTACGAGCAGGTGATGGCGGTGCTCGAGGTCGCGAAGTCGCTCGACATCACCGAGATCGGTCTCGTCACCCAGCGCGCCGCGCCCTGAAGCCCGCGCCCCGGAGCCGCCCATGCAGGTCCAGACCGAAGCCAAGCCCTACGACACGATCAACGTCACGCCGATGCTCGACCTGGCTTACGTGCTGCTGGTCGTCTTCATCCTGATGACGACGGCCACCGTGCAGGGGCTGACGGTGACGCTGCCCAAGCCGAGCAAGACGCCGTCGACCGAGAAGCGCGAGCTCGCGATCGTGCAGGTGCAGCCCGACGGCAGCCTGCGGCTGAACGGCGCGCCGGTCACGCTGCCGCAGCTCGAGGCCCAGCTGCAGGCCGCGCGCGGGCGCGACGCGAAGTTCTCGGTCGCGATCCGCGGCGATGCGCGCGCGCAGTATGCGGCGGTGGTCGCGGTGATCGACCTGTGCAACCGCATCGGCGTCGACATGGGCCTGGTGACGGCCCGCATCGGGACCTGAGCGATGGCCACGTCCGACGAACCGACCGTGGCGCGGCGCTGGACGCTGCGCGTGGCCATCGCCGTGACCGGCCTGGGGCTGAGCGCGCTGCTGGTCTGGGGCCTGTCGAAGCTCGGCGGCGATCCGCCCACGGCGAAGCGCCAGGTGGCGCGCATCGCGCTGCTGCCCGACACGCCGCCGCCCCCGCCCCCGCCGCCGCCCGAGCGCGCCCCGGAGCCGCCGAAGGAGCAGCCGCGGACGGTCGAGGAGGCGCCGAAGCCGGACGACGCACCCAAGCCCGCCGACGAGCCGCTGAAGATGGAAGGCGCCGCCGGCGACGGCCCGAGCGCCTTCGCCGCCGGCACCGTGCGCCAGGAGTACAGCGGCGGCCCGACCGCAGGCGGCACCGCCGCCACCGCGGCGCGCGCGACCGACCGCGCCCAGGAGCGGCTCTACGCCAGTTCGGCGCGCGCGCTGCTGCGCGATGCGATCGAGCGCCACCTGCAGAGCGAGGCCACGCAGGCCACCGCGACCTTCAGCCTGTGGGTCGACGGCGACGGCTCGATCCGGCGCGTCGACCTCGTGCCCACCGGCAACGCGACGCTCGACGCGCAGCTGCGCGCCGCCCTCGACGAGACCGCACGCTCGCTGCGCCTGCCGCCGCCCCCGCAGGCGCTGGCCGGCGGCGAGCCGATGCGCTTCCGCCTCACCGTGCGGCCGCTCGGCTGAGCCGCCCGCCGCCACGCGCCCGCCTCGCCACGATCCGACGCCTCCCGCCTGCCGCCATGAACGCCCGAACCTATCCACCAGCCGTCCGACGCCGGCGCGCCGTCGCCACCGCCACCGTCGTCCTGACGCTCGCCGCGCTGCCCGCCGCGGCCGACGAGCGCCGCGAGCTCGAGCAGTTGCGCGCGACGACGCTGGGCCTGATCGAGGCCCTCGTCGCGCAGGGCCTGCTGACCCGCGAGCGCGCCGATGCGCTGCTGCGCCAGGCGGCGGCCAGTGCCGCCGCGCCGCGGCCCGCTTCCGCTGCGCCGGACCCGGCGGCGCCGGCACAGGCCGCCGCGGTGCCGTGGGGCACGCCGCCGGACGCCGTCGACCCGCGCCCGGCGAACGTCATCCGCGTGCCGTACGTGCCCGAGACGGTGAAGGCCGAGATCCGCGCACAGATCCAGAACGACGTGCTGGCGATCGCGCGCGAGGAACGCTGGGCCGACCCGCGCGCGCTGCCCTCGTGGCTGCGCGGCCTGACCTTCGCCGCCGACGCACGCGTGCGCGCCGAGCTGGCCGACTTCGCCGAGCCGCAGTACGCGCCGGGCGAGACCGATCCCTGCCGCATCACCGGCGGCAACCTGCCCGCCGAGTGCTACCGCACCCAGGCCGCGTCTCCGGCCTGGGCGCCGGATCTGACGAACACCACCGAGGACCGCCAGCGGCTGTCGCTGCGCGCGCGCTTCGGACTCGAGGCGCGCGTCGGCGACGACACGGCCTTCGGCCTGCGCGTGACCACCGGCACGACGAACAGCCCGACCTCGAGCTCGGTGACGCTGGGCAGCGGCTTCAACAAGCAGCCGATCGTGATCGACCGCGCGTTCGTGCGCTGGGAGCCCAGCTTCGACCTGCGCGTCTTCGCCGGCCGCATGGCCAACCCGTTCTACGGCAGCGACCTGCTGTGGCCGGACGACCTCAACCTCGACGGCGTCGCGCTGCAGGGCGAGCGCAACGTCGCCGCCGGCGCCTTCGTGTTCGGCACGATCGGCGCCTTCCCGCTCGAGGAGTTCAACATCGACAGCCGCGACAAGTGGATGTTCGGGCTGCAGGTCGGCGGCGAGTACGCCTTCGACGACGGCAGCAGCGTGCGCCTGGGCGTCGCGATCTACGACTTCGACAACGCCGAGGGCGTGCGCGAGACCCAGCCGCCGCCGACCGGCGCGCGTGCGGGCACCGTGCCCTACCTGACCTCGCAGTACCCGACCTCGGTTCGCCTCAAGGGCAACACGCTAATCAACCTCAACGACCCAACGAGCGTCGATGCGGCGCCGACCTGGGGCCTGGCGTCGAAGTTCCGCCCGCTCAACGTCACCGCCCAGTACGGCTGGCGCGCCGGCGATCCGCTGCTGCTGACCGCGCAGGTCGACTGGGTGAAGAACGGCGCCTTCGACCTCGCCGACATCGAGCGCCGTGCCGGCGTCGCGCTGCCCGGACTGGCCGCGTTCACCGAGGGCACGCAGCTGCGGCTGACCGCCAACCATGCGCCTCTCGGCGAACGCGGCGAGTGGCGGGCCTTCCTGGCGCTGCGCAAGTTCGAGCGCGACGCCTGGATCGACGGCTTCACCGACACGACCTGGCACCTGGGCGGCACCAACTACCGCGGCTGGCAGCTCGGCGGAAGCTGGGCCTTCGACCGCCGCAGCACGCTGGATCTGCGCGTCACCAGCACGCGCAACCTCGACGACGGCACGCTGTCGCTGTCGAGCGCACCGCTGCGCATCGACGTCATCCAGCTCGACGTCAACACGCGCTTCTGACGCCATGGCCTCGCGCTCCTCCGCCGTCCCGCGGCACGCCCTGTCGGCGGCCGCGATCGTGCTGGCGCTGTGCGCCGGCGAAGCCGCGGCCCAGGCAGCCGACGCCCGCGCCAGCCGCGAACGCGAGCTGCTGCGCCGCGCGCAGGCCGCGCTGCAGCAGGCGCAGTCCGAGCGCGACGCGCTCGCCGCCGAGAAGACCGCACTGCAGGCCGAGCGCGACAAGCTGCGCGACGAGTCGGCGCGGCGCGACGCGGAGCTGGACGCGCTTCGCGCCCAGCTCGAGCGCGGGCGCAGCGACGCGTCGCGTCTGGACGCCACGCTGGCCGAGACGCGCCGCGAAGCCGAGGCGCAGGCGGCGCGCTCGGCGGCGCGCGACGCCGAACAGTCGCAGGCGATCGCGCGGCTGCAGCGCGAGCTGGCCGAGCGCACCGCGGCCAACCAGCGCCTCGTCGCGCTGCTCGAGGCCACGACGCGCCAGCGCGACGACGCCGAGACGCGCAACCGCCAGCTCCACGCGCTGGGCCACGAGCTGGTCGACCTGTGGTGGGCCAAGACCGCCGACGAGGCCGCGAGCCAGAGCGAGCCGCTGTTCGGCTTCGGCCGCGTGCGCGCCGAGACCCGCGCCCAGGCCCTGCGCGACCAGGTCGACGCGCTGCGCGCGCCGCCGCGCGCGCCCTGAACATCCGGACGCCACGACGATGCCCGTCGACGACGGCTGGCGCGAGTGGGTGGCCGAGAACCGGCTGCGCGGATGCACGCGCGAATCGATGATGGCCGCGATGACCGGTGCCGGCCTGGTCGCCGACGAGGCCTCGGCGGCGATCTCGGAGGTCGACGCCTCGCCGCTGATGCGAGCAGCGGCACGGCTCGCCGGCCGGCTGCGCAAGGCCGAGGCGGTGCTGCGGCATCAGCAGACGCTGGCGACGCTGGCGCCGGGTGCTCGCGAGATCGAGCGCCGCGAAGCGATCGCGCGCGACGACCTGCTGCGCGACCATGTCGCCGCCAGCCGTCCGCTGGTGCTGACCGGGCTGGCACGCGACTGGCCCGCGCTCGAGCGGTGGGCCCCGCAGCGGCTGGCCGCCGCGTACGGCGACGTGGTCGTCGAGGTGCAGTCCGGGCGCGACGGCGATCCGCAGTACGAGCTGAACAAGCTCGCGCTGCGCCGCGAGATGCCTCTCGGCGATCTGGTGGCCCGGGTCCTCGCCGGGTCGGGCAACGACCTGTACCTGACAGCCAACAACCAGGCCTTGAAGCGCCCGGCGCTGGCACCGCTGCTGGCCGACGTCGGCCCGCTGCCGGACTGGGTCGACCGAGCGCAGTTGCCCGGCGCGGCGCTGCTGTGGATCGGCGGGGCCGGCACGCGCACGCCGCTGCATCACGACACGCTGATGCTGCTGCACACACAGGTCGTCGGCCGCAAGCGCTGGAGGCTCGCGTCGCCCTTCGAGACGCCACGGCTGTACAACGATCGCGGCGTGTTCAGCCCGGTCGACCTGGCGGCGATCGACGGCGCACGCTTCCCGCGCGCGCTCGAGGTCACGGTGCTCGATGTCGTGCTGCACCCGGGGGAGACGCTCTTCCTGCCGCTGGGCTGGTGGCACCAGGTCGAGTCGCTCGACGTCAGCGTCTCGCTGTCGTACACCAACCTGGCGTTCGCCGGCGCGTTCGACTATCCGGCCCCCGAGGCCGTACCCATGCCGTGAGCCTTCCCTCGACCCCGCTGGGGCCGCCCGAGGACACGCCGGACGGCACGCTCGACGACCTGGAGTCGCTGCCGGCCGACTGGCGCGCGTGGGTGATCGAGAACGTCGGCCGCGGGTGCACGCCCGAGAGCATGCTGCCGCTGCTCGAGGGCGCCGGCTTCGCGCCGGAGACGGCGCGCCGGGCGGTCGACCAGGCGCGAGCGGCGCGCCGCCGGCCCGAGCCCGACGTGCTCGACAACCTGCGACTCGTCGACGGACGCGAGGTCGCGGTGCGCTTCACGTTGCAGCGCCCGCGCGTCATCCTGTTCGACGGCTTCCTCTCCGACGGCGAGTGCGACGACCTGGCCGCGCTGGCCGCCGAGCGGATGGCGCCTTCGACCGTCGTCGACGACGAGGACGGACGCTCGCGCCCCGACCTGCGCCGCACCAGCGCCGGCACCTGGTTCGACCGCGGCGCGCATCCCCTCGTCGACCGCATCGAGCGACGCATCGAACAGCTCGTGCACTGGCCGCTCGACCACGGCGAGGGGCTGCAGGTGCTGCGCTACGAGGCCGGCGGCGAGTACCGCGCGCACCACGACTACTTCGACCCCGCGAAGCCCGGCAGCGCCGACCACCTCGCGGTCGCCGGCCAGCGCGTGGCCACCATCATCGTCTACCTCGGCGACGTCGAGCGCGGCGGCGGCACCCACCTGCCCAACGTCGGCCTCGACGTGCGGCCGCGCAAGGGCTCGGCGCTGTACTTCGCCGACGTCGATGCGGATGGGCGCATCGACCCGGCGACGCTGCACGCCGGGCTGCCGGTGGTGCACGGCGTCAAGCTGATCGCGACGAAGTGGCTGCGCGAGCGGACGTTCGGGGCGGCTCCCGCGCCGGCCTGAGGGTCGCCCGCGCGTGCTGGGCCGGCATCAGCGGCCGGACGCCGCGGGGTCGAGCTGGCGAAGCAGCGCCGGGGCCTCGGGCCGCGCGGGCTGGATGCGCGCGAGCTCCGCGAGCAGATCGCGCGCCGCGGCCGGATCTTCCGCCGCGACGGCCCGCGCCAGGCGCAGCAGCGGGTCGTAGGCCGGCCTGAAGTCGGGCGCCGTTCGCAGCACCTCGAGCAGCGGAGCGCGCACCTGCGCGAGCATCGCGCGGGCGTCGGCCGCCGGCTTCACATCGCGTCCGGCACGAAGGTAGAGATCTCGCGCGCGCCAGTGGTCGGCGAGGCGTCGGGCGTCCTCGGGACGGATCGGGGGTCGCAGCACGTCGCCGGGCGCGATCGCGAGCCGATCGAGCAACTCGAACAGGCGCGACCGCGGTGTCGAGTCGCGCCGGTACCAGAACCGGGCCGCCTGGTGCGCCACCACCGGATGGTCGTCGATGTTCAGCGGTGCCTCGACGGCGAACGCGGCCAATTCGCCCGGTCCCGCAACGAAGGTGCCGAGCAGCGCCCACTCGTCGTCGAGGCCGAAATCGGGTGCCATCGCGGCAGCGGCCCCCGCGCTCAGCCGCTGCCGCAGGCGCGCGAGATCGAAGCCGGTCCCGTCGGGCGTCGCGATCAGGCCGAGTACCGGGGTCTCGAGGCTGTACGTGGCCAGCAGCGCGCGGCCATCGGGAAAGGCTGCAAGAAACGAACGCACGATGCTGCGCAGCGTCGCGAGGTCGAGCTGGTGCAGCGGCAGCCATTGGCAGAAGAGCCCGCCCGGCGCCAGCCGCTCGCGCACCGCGGCGAAGTGCTCGACGGTGTAGAGCGAGGCGGCCCCGCTGCGCGCCGGATGGAAGTTGTCCGACACGATCACGT
>JALORQ010000216.1 GCA_025458805.1 Rubrivivax sp. | reverse complement strand
ATCGTGTCGCAGTTTCGTGCTGGCGGCCGCGGGATCTCCCCCGCAGCTTGAAGCCCGTCTACTGCCGGAGCGGGCCGTTCACGTTGGCTTCGGGAGGTAGCCCACCTCTTGGAGGAACTCCGTTGAGCCGTCAACCAGGCTGACTTGTCCCGGTCGCGGCTCGTTCTTGCGCTCATGGCCCATGCTGCGACCTCTCGAGCAGGCGTGGCGTCGCCATTTCGCTGGGGTCCCCGTGGGGGCGGGCCGGGCCACCGGCCCAGCCCCGGGGCGTTCAGTTCAGAACTCCCCGTCCTTGATGTACGGCTGGCTCCACAGGATGCTCTGCAACAGCACCGACTTGACCCAGGCCGCATGCATCTTCTCGACATCGGCGGCCGAGGCGCCCTTCTTGGCGAGGAAGGGCTTGAGCGTGGTGGTCACCGGGATGGTCAGCGCCGGGATGTAGCGGAAGTTGACCTGCGCGACGCTTGGCGCGCGGTCGGTCCTGTTCTTCTTGACGCGGTTGTGGCGCAGGCCGATCTCGTACTGCCAGTCGAGCCACTTCTGGTCGTAGTTGGCGTCGGCCGTGTCCAGGATCCACAGCGCGAAGCGCTTGCGCACGGCTTCCAGGTAGGCGCCATCGGGCTTGCCCGTCTTCGCGTCGCTGAAGAAGTGGACAAGCTCGGGCGTCGAGGCCACGAAGCCGTACCAGACGTCCAGGATCGCGTCGGTCTGGTCCGCCAGGATGGCCTTGCTCTGGCGCAGGGCCTTCACGTCCTCGTCGGTGAAGAGCAGCGACTTCTGCAGCGCCTGCAGGTCGGCCATCGTGTACGGTGCCTTGGCCAGCGTGCGCTGACCGAAGGCGTAGCCCGGCACCGCGGGCGATGGCTGCTGTTGCGCATGGGCCGCGGGCAAGGCGGTGGCCAGGGAGAGAGCGAGCAAGGAGGGCAAGAGCGGCTTCATCGAGTTCTCCGGCGGTGGCGGGCAGCGAGCGCGAGCTCGATGGCTTGAATCTTGGCCGGAACGCCTGGATGATGGGTGTCATGAAGTCCAGGAAAGTTGGCTCGGCGTCCAGTCAGCCCGGCATGCCCGTAGCGGACACGGTCGATCGCCTGTCGACCTTGCTGGAACGGTTTCATGTCCACGCCTCGCTGTTCCACTCCGGGCCGCTGTGCGGGCGCACGCGGTTCGAGGCTCAGCCTGACCGGGCGTTTCTGCACGTGTTGCGCCGGGGGAGCCTTCAGATCGAGCATCCGGGCCGATCTGGAGGGCCCAGGCGCGTGGTGGTGGACGAACCGACGCTGGTGCTCTATCCCCGCGCCATGCACCACGAGTTCATCAACCCGCCGCGCGATGGCTCGGACTTCACCTGCGCCACGCTGCACTTCGACGGCGGCGACCGCAATCCGTTCGTGGCCGCGCTGCCGCCGCTGCTGCTGGTGCCGCTCGAAGCCGTTCCGGGCCTCGCGCCGGCGCTCGACCTGCTGTTCGCCGAAGCCGACCGGGTGCGCTGCGGCTCTCGCCTGCTCGCCGACCGGCTGTTCGAGGTGGTGCTGATCCAGCTGCTGCGCTGGGTGATCGACCACCCGCAGGCCGTGGGCGTGAGCAGCGGGCTGGTGATGGGACTGAGCGACCCGCGACTGGCCCGCGCGCTGGTGGCGCTGCACGCGGCGCCTCAGGACGACTGGTCGCTGGCCCGCATGGCCGCGGTGGCCGGCATGTCGCGCAGCGGCTTCGCCGAGGCGTTCAAGCGCGTCACCGGCACGACGCCTGCGGCCTACCTCACCGACTGGCGGCTGACCGTGGCGTCGTCGCTGCTGCGCGCCGGGCGGCCACAGAAGCTGGTGGCCGCGGAACTGGGCTTCGCGACGGCCTCGTCCCTGAGCCGCGCGTTCAAGCAGCGCTTCGGCGCCGGGCCGCGGGAATGGCTGGCCAGCGCGGCCCGAGCCGGGTGAGTGTCGACGAATGCGGAGAGCGAGGCCCCCGCCCAGGCGCGCCCGAATCGTCGGATTTCCGCTCCATCACGGACTCAACGCCCAACCTCGTTCGGCAGGGGTCTTCGCTTGCGGGGCCTGCGACAGCTGTCACACCCGTCGCCGTGACAGCTGTCGCACCGTGACGCGGCGGCGGATCCGGGTTGCGCCGGAGACCGGCCGGCCGCGGCCCTCGGGCCCGGTCGGTGGGGGAGCGGGCTGGCACGGCCGATGCAGGAGCCGGGGTCTGTCCGAATGCACGCGGCCCCCGTGACGACCCGACACGACCCTCCCGAGCCGACCATCGGCATCGTCGCCAACCCGGTCTCGGCGCGCGACATCCGGCGCATCGTCGCCAATGCCGGCAACCTGCAGATCACCGACCGCGTCAACATCGTGCTGCGCGTGCTGTCCAGCGCCGCGGCCTGCGGCGTGAAGCGCGCGCTGGTGATGCCCGACCGCGGCGGCATCCGCGCGCTGCTCGAGCGCCACTTCAAGCGCCCGCCCGACGGCGGCTCGGTCTACCCGGCGATCGACTTCCTCGAGATGGAGCCGACCTCGACGGTCGACGACACCTTCCACGCGACCCGGCTGCTCGAGCGCGCCGGCGTGGCCGCGATCGTCGTGCTGGGCGGCGACGGCACGCACCGCGCGGTCGTGCGCGAGCTGGTCGAACGCGGCTGCCGGATCCCGATCGCGGGCCTGTCGACCGGTACCAACAATGCCTTCCCCGAGATGCGCGAGCCGACGATCACCGGCATGGCCGTGGGCCTGTACGCCAGCGGGCGCGTCGCCGCCGCGCAGGCGCTGGCGCCGAACAAGCTGGTCGAGGTGCACATCGCCGATCCGGCGCGCGGCGGCCGGCGCGACGTCGCGATCGTCGATGCGGTGGTCACGCACGACCGCAGTGTCGGCGCCCGCGCGCTGTGGAAGACCTCGTCGCTCGATGCCGCCTACCTGGCCTTCGCCGACCCGCAGGCGATCGGGCTGTCGGCAATCGGCGGGCTGCTGCAGCCGGTCGGCCGGCGCGACCCGGGCGGCCTCGCGGTGCAGATGGCGCACGACGAGCGCCACGCGCTGCTCGCGCTCGACGCCCCGATCGCGCCGGGCATGGTGCGCCCGGTGCCGATCGCGAGCTGGCAGCGCATGGTGGCCGACGAGCCGCTGGCGATCGCCGCCAGCGCCGGCACCGTGGCGCTGGACGGCGAGCGCGAGCTCGCCTTCGAGCCCGGCCAGGCCGTGCGCATGACGCTGCGCGAGAACGCTTTCCTCACCGTGGACGTGGCCCGCTGCATGACGGTGGCGGCCGAGCAGGGGCTCCTGCGGAACACCGGGCCGCGTCCGACCCTATCCTGAGCTTTCCCAACGACGACAGGAGACCCGCGATGGCAGGCAATCCCTTCCCGCAATCGAAGGAGCAGCTGCTCCAGGCCTACCGCACGATGCGCACGATCCGCGAATTCGAGGAGCGCCTGCACATCGACTTCGGCCGCGGCGACATCCCCGGCTTCGTGCACCTCTACGCGGGCGAGGAGGCCGCCGGCACCGGGATCATGATGCACCTGGGCGACGGCGACCGCATCGCGTCGACGCACCGCGGCCACGGGCACTGCATCGCGAAGGGCGTGGACCCCGTCGCGATGATGAAGGAGATCTACGGCAAGAAGGGCGGCAGCTGCGAGGGCAAGGGCGGCTCGATGCACATCGCCGACCTCGACAAGGGGATGATGGGCGCCAACGGCATCCTCGGCGCCGGCGCGCCGCTGGTCTGCGGCGCCGCGCTGGCGGCCAAGTTCCGCGCCCAGCGCACCGGCGGCCCGAGCGACGTGGCGATCAGCTTCGTCGGCGACGGCGCCAGCAACCAGGGCACCTTCCTCGAGAGCCTGAACCTGGCCGCGGTGTGGAACCTGCCGGCCATCTTCGTCGTCGAGAACAACGGCTATGCCGAGAGCACGAGCCGCGACTACGGTGTCGCGGTCGACAGCTACGTCGACCGCGCCGCCGGCTTCGGGCTGCCGGGCGTGACGGTCGACGGCACCGACTTCTTCGCCGTGCACGAGGCCGCCGGCGAGATCATCGCCCGCGCCCGCCGCGGCGGTGGCCCGGCGCTGCTCGAATGCAAGATGGTCCGCTTCCACGGCCACTTCGAGGGCGACGCACAGACCTACCGCGCGCCCGGCGAACTCGACGACATCCGTGCCAACCAGGACTGCCTGAAGAAGTTCGCCGCCGCGGTCACCGGGGCCGGCGTCATCACGCCGGCGGAGCTCACCGCGATCGACCACGAGGTGCTCGGCCTCGTCGAGACGGCGGTCACACAGGCCAAGGCCGCGCCGCTGCCGACGCAGGCCGACCTGCTGACCGACGTCTACGTCCGCTACTGAACGCCTCGAGGAGACACACCCATGGCACGCAAGATCAGCATGAAGCAGGCGATCAACGAGGCGCTCGACCAGGAGATGGCGCGCGACCCGTCGGTGATCGTGATGGGCGAGGACATCG
>JALORQ010000215.1 GCA_025458805.1 Rubrivivax sp. | reverse complement strand
GTCGCCAGCGCCCGGTCCGCGGCCTGCCGCCATTCCCGTCGTCGGCCGCCAGAGCCCTGCATCATCGAACCGCTGCTGCTTGCCGCCGCCTCGATCGCCACCTTCGACGGGCGGCGGCTGCTCACGCGCGCCAGCGGCTTCTTCTTCGAGCGTGCCGGTCGCCTGTACCTGGTGACCAGCCGGCATGTGCTGATCGACGACCCCAGCGCCCATCATCCCGACCGCATCGAGGTGGAACTGCACGTCGACGAGGCCAACCTCGCGCAGTCGACGGGCTTTTCGCTGCTGCTCTACCGCAACGGGCGCGCCAACTGGCGGCAGGGGCGCGACGCGGCGGGCGAGATCGACGTCGCGGCGATCGAGATCGACCGCGCCGCGCTGCCGGCCACCGCCGTGCTGCGCGCGTTCACGCCGGCCCACCTGCAGGCATCGCTGCAGGAGATCGAGGTCGGCACGCCGCTGCTGATCGTCGGCTTTCCGCTCGGCTTCCACGACACGCTGCACCACCTGCCCGTGGTGCGGCAGGCCGTGATCGCATCGTCGTTCGGCCTGCGCTTCCAGGGGCAGGGCTACTTCCTGACCGACGCGCGCACGCACCGCGGCACGAGCGGCGCCCCGGTGGTGATGCGCGCGCGCGAGGTCGATGCGCGGCTCGGCGACCTGCCGTGGAAGCTGCTCGGCGTGCACTCGGCGCGCATGGACATGCTGACGCGCGACACGGTCCAGGACGAGTCGCTCGGGCTGAACTGCACCTGGTACGCCGACATCCTGATGACGCTGACCGAGCCTGCGGGGTCGGTGCCACGGCCCTGACGGGTGGCGGCGCCGGGGTTGCGGCGGGCGTCTCGACGGGCGCGGCTCAGGCCGCAGCCGCCGGCACGACCACCGCGTAGTGCAGCGCGGCAATGAAGTGGCAGCAGCTGCCCGCGATGACGAACAGGTGCCACACGAAGTGCCCGAATCGCACCCGGTGGTCGAGCACGAAGAAGATCGCCCCTACCGTGTACGCGGCCCCGCCGGCGATGATCAGGGCGAGCCCGGCGGTCGCGATGCGTTCGAGCATCGCCGGCAGCGCGAGCAGGGCCAGCCAGCCGAGCAGCAGGTACATCGCGGTCGACCAGCCGGGATGTGCGAGCCGGTCGAAGGCCTTCGCGGCGATGCCGGCCAGTGCGAGGGCCCACACCAGCGCCAGCAGCGTCCAGCCCCAGGTGCCGCGCAGCGGACCGATCACGAAAGGCGTGTAGCTGCCGGCGATGAAGAGGAAGATCGCGGCGTGGTCGATGCGCCGGAAGACCTGCTTCCAGCGCCCGGCCGGCAGCGCGTGGTAGACCGCCGAGGCCGCATACAGCAGCATCATCGACGTCGAGAAGACGACCGCCGCAGCCACCGGGAGCGCATCCGAACCTTGCGACGCGAACTCGACCAGCACCGGCAGCGACGCGGCGGCCAGCAGGAAGCCGATGCCGTGGCTGATCGCGTTGGCGGCTTCCTCGCGCAGGGTCTGGGGTCGCGCGGCCATGAGGCATTCTCGGCCGCGCAGCCGCGGCGCTGCACCCCTCCGACAGGGGGCTCGCGGGAGCCCGCGTGCACAACGCACGGCCGCGGCATCCGGCCCCGAGAGGAACGGCCTGGATGCGCCTCCCTAGGGCGCGCAGCCCCGTTTAGGTTTCGGTCCCTATGGCGCGCGCGCCAGACTCCATCCATGCGACGGGAGGCCGTCGCCGAGCGAAAGGACAGACCATGAAGAACCCCTCCCTGCAGCGCGTCACGCGCCAGACCCTGGCCAACTACCGCGGTGCCGCGGTGCGCGCCGTCGGCGTCGGCCGCGAGGGCGGTCACCGCATCGTGACGGCGCTGGATGGCGCCGTCGAGCGTGCACTGAAGCCCGCCGCACGGATCGTGCCGCGCGGCCAGCGTCCGCTCGAGACGATGCGCCGCCGCGTGCACGAGGTCGCGCTGCGCGGTATCGACGGCCTCGCGCGCGGCACCGAGCAGGCGATCGACGCCGGTTCCGGTGCTGCCGGCCGTGCCATCGACCGCCTCGCCCGCCTCGCGCAGGGCGTCGAGTCGACACTCGCGCAGAGCGGTCTCGAAGTCGCCGCGCGCTGGACACTGCCCGGTGCGCAGGTGGCGCTCGCGATCTCCGGCAAGGTCGCCGAAGGCGCCGAGGCGCTGGCCGGTGCGGTTGGCGTGCGCAAGCCGCGCCGGGCCGCGACCCGCACGTCGCGCAGCACGGCCACCGCGACTCGGAAGGCCGCGACCCGCAAGCGTGCGCGCCCGGTCACCGGCGATGCGGCGAAGGTCGTGAAGGCGGTCCGCACCCGCGCCGCGCGCGCTGCGGCCCAGGTCGTCGAGGCCGTGGCTGCCGAGGTGAAGCCGACCCCGGCGCGCAAGCGTCGTGCAGCGAGTCAGGCACCGGCCACCGCAGCCGCGACCGCCTGATCCGATCCCGCCGCGCCTGGCGACACCACGCCGGGGCCGCCGGGGTCAGGGCCCGCGCCGAAAGGCGCGGGCCCTTTGTCGTTCGGCACCCCGAACCTCGCGCGTCGTACGGCCGCGGCCTGGCAATCCCTAGTTCGGCACGCCCATCGCGGCGGCACCGCGTCGATACTGCCTGCGCCAGCCGGCCACGGCGGCCGACGGGCGCACACAAGACCCACGAAGGAGACGTCGACGTGAAGCCCACCCCTGTTGCGTGGCCGGCGCTGTCGTGCCGGACCGCGTTCGCCCTCGGCATTCTGGTGTTCTCGAGCGCCGCACCGGCCTCGGGCACGGACTGTGCATCGCTTGCCGGACAAACGATCGGCGGCGCGAGCATCGTCGGCACCGCGGTCATCGCCGCCACCGCGACCGCCCCCGAATATTGCCGCGTGCGCGGACTGATCTCGCCGCAGCTCAATTTCGAGCTGCGGCTGCCGGTGGCATGGAACCACAAGCTGCACTACGGCGGCGGCGGTGGCTACAACGGCGCGATCCCGGGCCCCAACCTGCCGGCGCTGCGCCAGGGTTACGCCCAGGTGAGCAGCGACTCGGGTCACCAGGGCTCGGCGCTCGACGCCTCGTTCGCACTCGACGATCCGGTGGCCGCGCAGCTGTTCGGCTCGGGATCGGTGCCGATGGTGATGGGCGCGGCACGCGAGATCGTGCGCGAGCACTACGGCCGCAAGATCCGCAAGGCCTATTTCGAGGGCTGCTCGAACGGCGGCCGCGAGGCCCTCGTCGCGGCGCAGCGCGACCCGACACTGTTCGACGGCATCATCGCGCGCGCCCCCGCCTACAACTGGGTCGGCATCATGGGGGCCTTCAATCGCACCGCGAAGGCACTGGCCGCTCCCGGCGGCGCGATGAGCCCGGCCAAGGTGAAAGCGCTGGCTGACGCCGTGCTCGCCGCCTGCGATGCCGGCGACGGCATCGCCGACGGCGTGGTCTCCAATGCCGCCGCCTGCAGCTTCGATCCGGCCACGCTGCGCTGCCCCGGCGGTGCCGACACCGGCGACACCTGCCTGTCGGACGCGCAGCTCGCGGTCGTCGACTCGTGGACGTCGCCGGCCACCTTCGCCGGCGGCACCTACCGCAATGCCGGTTGGCCGCTCAGCGGCAACGAGGCCGCGCCAGGCGCCTGGGACGCCTGGGTGACGGGCACGCCGTCGCTGCAGTTCCTGTTCCAGGACACCACGGTGAAGAACTATCTGGCGCGCGACCCGGCGGCCAATTCGCTGGCCTACGACTTCGAGTCCGACCCGGGCGCGCTGTTTGCGCTCGAGGCGCTGAATTCGGCGACGAACCCCGATCTCACGCCCTTCGTCGGCGCCGGCGGCAAGCTCATCGTCTGGCACGGCGGCAACGACTCGGCACTGAGCGTGCGGGCGACGACCGAATACCTCGCTCAGGTCACCGCCGCGGTCGGCGGCGCGGCCAATGCCGATCAGTTCCTGCGCTACTACGTCGCCCCCGGCGTCAACCACTGTGCGGGTGGCCCGGGCGCGGACACCGCCGACCTGCTGACGGCGCTCGACAGATGGGTCACGCGCGGGCGCGCGCCGGGCAACCTGACGGCTTCGAAGATCGAGGCCGGCACCGGCGCGACGGTGTTCCAGCGGCCCCTGTGCGTCTACCCCGGCTTCCCGCAGTACAAGGGTCGCGGCGACCCGGCGCTGGCCTCGAGCTACCGCTGCGCCACACCCTGAGCGCGGGGCGCCCGGCCTCCGCGAGTCCTGTCGACATCGCGGGGGCCGGCCCGGCAGCACGCGGGCAGTGCTCAACGACG
>JALORQ010000214.1 GCA_025458805.1 Rubrivivax sp. | reverse complement strand
CGGCAGGTCGACGACGACCACCTCGTCGGCCTCGTCGAACAGCCGGTCGGGCACCGTCTCCCAGACGCGGATGCCGGTGATGCCGCCGACGATGTCGTTAAGGCTCTCCAGGTGCTGCACGTTCATCGTCGACCAGACGTCGACCCCGGCGTCGAGCAGTTCCTCGACGTCCTGCCAGCGCTTCGGGTGGCGCGAGCCCGGCGCGTTGCTGTGCGCCAGCTCGTCCAGCAGCACCAGCGGCTCGGGCTGCTGCGCCGCCCAGGCGAGCGCGCCGTCCAGGTCGAACTCGTGCAACACGCGGTCGCGGTACGGCACCGCCTTCAGCGCCAGCCGCGGCAGGTCGCGCACCATCGCCTCGGTCTCGGCGCGGCCGTGGGTCTCGACGATGCCGACGATCAGCGCGGCGCCGGCGGCCTTTGCGGCACGCGCGGCGGCGAGCATCGCGTAGGTCTTGCCGACACCAGCCGACGCGCCGAAGAAGATCTTCAGCTTGCCGCGGCGCGCGCGCGCCTCCTCCTGCTGCACGCGCTGCAGCAGCGCGTCGGGGTCGGGCCGGTCGTCGTCAGCCATCGGACCGCAGGCTCACAGCCACCCGGCGCGGCGGAAGCGCCGGTACAGCAGCCCGGCGGCCGCAGCGATCAGGCCGAGCGCTACCGGATAACCCCACCTCCACTGCAGCTCGGGCATGACCTCGAAGTTCATGCCCCAGATGCCGGCGAGCGCGGTCGACACCGCGAAGATCGCGGCCCAGGCCGCGAGCCGCTTGGTCGTCTCCGATTCCTCGATCGTGACCATCGACAGGTTGACCTGGATCGCGGTGGCGATCGTCTCGCGCATCGCGTCGATCGCGGCGTTGATGCGCGCGAGATGGTCGTGCACGTCGCGGAAGTACTCCTGCGTGTTCGCGCACACCGCGGGCACGCGCCCGCCGTGCAGCTTGCCGGTGACCTCGACCAGCGGCGCGACCGCGTGCCGCATCTCGGTCGCGCGCCGCTTCAGCGCGTACAGGCGCTCGATGTTGCGGCGCGCCGAACCGCGGTCGAAGATCGTGTCCTCGATCGCCTCGAGCTCGGTCTCGAGCGCGTCGACGACCGGGAAGTAACGGTCGACCACCGCGTCCATCAGCGCATACAGTACGAAGCCCGCTCCCTGGCGCAGGTGATCGGGCTCGCGCTCGCAGCGCTCGCGCACGCCGAGGAACCCGTGCGGACTGCGGTTGCGCACCGACAGCACGAAGTTCGGGCCGACGAAGATCATGACCTCGCCGAACTCGAGCTCGGCCTGGCGCAGCTCCGGCAGCTTCATCACGACGAACAGCGTGGCACCGAACTCCTCGATCTTCGGCCGCTGGTGGCCGTGGCGCGCGTCCTCGACCGCCAGTTCGTGCAGGTCGAACTCGTGCTGCATCAGCCGCAACTCGTCGTCGGTGGCATCGCGCAGCGCGACCCAGACGAAGCAGCCGGGCCGCTTCAGCCACTGGTCGATGTCCTCGACCGGAATGTCCGAGAGCTTGCGTCCGTCCTCGTAGGCCACGCAATTGATCAGCATCGGCGTCCCCTTCCGGTCACTCTCGAGGTGAACCGGCTTTGCCGGGCACCTCGAACCCCCGCGGGGAGCGGGCCGGGCCGGCCCGGCCCTGGGGGCGCTCGGACGGGATCTTCCCATGCCGTGACGCGACCTCGGCCGGCCGCCGCCGCTCGGGGCGGCCGAGCAGCCACCAGGCCAGCGCCAGCGGCGCGGCCACCGCCGCCAGCACCGCGAGCAGCAGCCAGCCGCCGTCCATCGCCATCAGCGCACGTCGGTGGCGTCGAGCGCCAGGTTCAGCCGCAGCACGTGAACCCGCGCCTCGCCGATGAAGCCGAGCAGCGGTGCTTCGGTGTGCTGCTCGACCAGCGCGCGCACGCGGGCCTCGGGCAGCCCGCGGACCCGCGCGACGCGCGCCGCCTGCCAGTCGGCCGCCGCGCGGCTGATGTGCGGGTCGAGGCCGCTGGCCGACGCGGTGACCAGGTCCACCGGCACCGGTGCGGTGTTGCCGGGGTCTGCGGTGCGCAGCGCCTCGATCCGCGCCTTTACCGCGTCGGCCAGCGCCGGGTGGCTCGGGCCAAGGTTCGAGCCGGCGGAGTTCGCCGCGTTGTACGGCATCGGCGACGTCGCCGACGGCCGGCCCCAGAAGCGCTTCGGGTCCGCGAACGGCTGGCCGATCAGCTCGGAGCCGACGGCCTTGCCGTCCTGCACGATCAGGCTGCCGTTGGCCTGGGCCGGAAAGGCGAGCTGGGCGATGCCGGTCACGAGCAGCGGATAGGCGAGGCCGGTGATCAGCGACAGCGCAACGAACAGCACGAGCGCGGGTCGCAGTTCGGTCTTCATGATCGTGGCTCCTTCAGGCCAGGCCGATCGCGGCCAGCAGCAGGTCGATGAGCTTGATGCCGATGAAGGGCACGATCATGCCGCCGAGGCCGTAGATCAGCAGATTGCGCCGCAGCAGCGACGCGGCGCCGACCGCACGGTACGGCACGCCCTTCAGCGCGAGCGGGATCAGCGCGACGATGATCAGCGCGTTGAAGATCACCGCCGACAGGATCGCCGAGTTCGGGCTGGCGAGCTGCATCACGTTCAGCGCACCCAGCTGCGGGTAGGTCGCGACGAAGGCCGCGGGGATGATCGCGAAGTACTTCGCCACGTCGTTGGCGATCGAGAATGTGGTCAGCGAGCCGCGCGTCATCAGCATCTGCTTGCCGGTCTCGACGATCTCGATCAGCTTGGTCGGGTTGCTGTCGAGGTCGACCATGTTGCCGGCCTCCTTCGCCGCCTGCGTGCCGGTGTTCATCGCCACCGCGACGTCGGCCTGCGCCAGCGCCGGCGCGTCGTTGGTGCCGTCGCCGGTCATCGCGACCAGCCGGCCGGCGGCCTGGTGTTCGCGGATCAGCTTGAGCTTGGCCTCGGGCGTGGCCTCGGCGAGGAAGTCGTCGACGCCGGCCTCGGCGGCGATCGCCGCCGCGGTGAGCCGGTTGTCGCCGGTGACCATCACGGTCTTGATGCCCATGCGGCGCAGCTCGGCGAAGCGCTCCTTGATGCCGCCCTTGACGATGTCCTTCAACTCGACGACGCCGAGCACGCGGGCGCCTGCCGGCGGGTTGCCGAATTCCGCCACGACAAGCGGCGTGCTGCCGCGGCGCGCGACATCGTCGACCTTGGCCTGCAGCGCCGGCGGGAAGCTGCCGCCGGCGGCCTCGACGTGCTGCCGGATCGCCTCGGCCGCGCCCTTGCGCAGGGCCCGTCCTCCGGGCAGATCGGCACCGCTCATCCGTGTCTGCGCCGTGAAGTGGACGAAATGCAGGCCCCCAGGCGCGCCGCTGAACGGCGCGCTACCCCCCGAGGGGGCGTCGGCCGCTTGGGAGCGGCCCGGCGCGGCCGGCGCACCGAGCGCCTCGAGGTCGCGTTCGCGCAGGCCGTACTTCTGCTTCGCGAGGACGACGATGCTGCGCCCTTCCGGCGTCTCGTCGGCGAGCGACGCCAGCTGCGCCGCATCGGCGAGTTCGGCCTCGCTCACGCCCGGCGCCGGAACGAAGGCGCTCGCCTGGCGGTTGCCGAGCGTGATCGTGCCGGTCTTGTCGAGCAGCAGCACGTCGACGTCACCGGCGGCCTCGACCGCGCGGCCCGAGGTCGCGATCACGTTCGCCTGCATCATGCGGCTCATGCCGGCGACGCCGATCGCGCTCAGCAACCCGGCGATCGTCGTCGGGATCAGGCACACGAGCAGCGCGACCATGATCACCAGGCTCACCGGCTGGCCGGCCCCGGCCGCCTGCACGCTGAACACCGAGAACGGCAGCAGCGTGACCACGACGCCGAGGAAGACGATGGTCAGCGCAACGAGCAGGATCGTGAGCGCGATCTCGTTCGGCGTCTTCTGGCGCTTGGCGTTCTCGACCATCGCGATCATGCGGTCGACGAAGGTCTCGCCCGGGTTGACCGTCACGCGCACGACGATCCAGTCCGACAGCACGCGCGTGCCGCCGGTCACCGCCGAGAAGTCGCCGCCCGACTCGCGGATCACCGGCGCCGATTCGCCGGTGATCGCGCTTTCGTCGACCGACTGTCGGCCTCGAGCGGATGCCAGTGCATGCCGGTGCGCGGCACGCCGGCGTGCCAGTCGCCCTCGAGCTTCTTCGCCCAGGTCTTCTTCTTCAGCCCGCGCAGGCTGGCCGCCTGCGCCTTGCTGCGGCCTTCAGCCAGGGCCTCGGCGAAGTTGGCGAACAGCACGGTGAAGACGAGCCAGATCGCGACGCCGATCGTGAACGCGTCCGGGCCGGCCGCGGCCAGCGCGAGCGTGAAGGCACTGCCGACGTAGACGACGAACATCACCGGGTTGCGCCACTGCACCCGGGGGTCGAGCTTGCGGACGGCATCGATCAGGGCTGGCTTGACCAGCTCCGGGTCGAACAGGGTCAGGGTCTTGCGGGTCATGGCCTGCGCCTCACTTCGACCCGAACATCAGGTGCTCGACGACGGGCCCCAGCGCCAGCGCCGGCACGTAGTTCAGCAGGCCGACGAGCAGCACGGTACCGACCAGCAGTGCGACGAACAGCGGCCCGTGCGTCGGCAGCGTGCCTGCGGTGGGCTGAAGCCGCTTCTTGGCGGCCAGCGAACCGGCGATCGCCAGCACCGGCACGATCACCGCGAAGCGGCCGAACCACATCGCCACCGCCAGCAGCGCGTTGTAGAAGGGCGTGTTCGCCGACAGTCCGGCGAAGGCGCTGCCGTTGTTGTTGGCCGCCGAGGTGAACGCGTACAGCACCTCGGAAAAGCCGTGCGGCCCTGGATTCAGGATGCCGGCGCGCCCGGCGTCGGCGAGCACCGCCACTGCGGTGCCGAGCAGCACGAGCAGCGGCGTGGCCAGGATCGCGATCGAGACCATCTTCATCTCGTGGGCCTCGATCTTCTTGCCCAGGTATTCGGGCGTGCGGCCGATCATCAGGCCGGCGATGAACACGGCCATGATCGCGAAGACGAGCATGCCGTACAGGCCGGCGCCGACGCCGCCGAAGACGACCTCGCCGAGCTGCATCATCACCAGCGGCACCGCGCCGCCGAGCGGCGTGAAGCTGTCGTGCATCGCGATCACCGCGCCGCAGCTCGCGGCGGTGGTGATGGTGGCGAACAGCGCCGACGCGTTGATGCCGAAGCGCACCTCCTTGCCCTCCATGTTGCCGCCGGCCTGCGTGGAACTCGCGGCCTGATCGGCGCCGAGCCCGGCCAGGACCGGGTTGCCCTGCTGCTCGAAGTGCGTCGCCGCGACGACGCCGGTGACGAACAGCAGGGTCATCGCCGCGAGCACCGCCCACCCCTGGCGCATGTCGCCGACCATGCGGCCGAACAGGAAGACGAGCGCGGCCGGGATCAGGAAGATCGACAGCATCTGCAGGACGTTGGTGAGCGCGGTCGGGTTCTCGTACGGATGCGCCGAATTGGCGTTGAAGAAGCCGCCGCCGTTGGTGCCGAGCATCTTGATCGCCAGTTGCGACGCGACCGGGCCCATCGCGAGCGTCTGCGTCGGGCTCGACTTGTCCTCGATCACCGGCTCGCCCTTCGGATCCTTCAGCGGTTGCCCTTGGGCATCGAGCTTCGGCTGCTGCCAGGTCACCGGCTCGACCGTGTGCACCTCCTGGTACGGCGCCAGGGTCTGGACCACACCCTGCGCCGCGAGCACGAGCGCGAAGACGAAGCTCAGCGGCAGCAGGATCCACAGCGTCGTGCGCGTCAGGTCGACCCAGACGTTGCCGACACCCTGCGCCGAGTGGCGCGCGAAACCGCGCACGAGCGCGACCGCGACCACGATGCCGGTCGCGGCGGAAAGGAAGTTCTGCACCGCGAGCGCGAGCATCTGCGTCAGGTAGCTCATCGTCGCTTCGCCGCCGTAACCCTGCCAGTTGGTGTTGGTGACGAAGCTGATCGCGGTGTTGAAGGCCGAATCCGGGCCCACCGCGGCCATGCCCTGCGGGTTGAAGGGCAGCATGCTCTGCAGCCGCTGCAGCGCATAGACCGCGAGCACGCCGAGGCCGTTGAAGATCAGCAGCCCCACCGCGTAGCGCAGCCAGCCCTGCTCCTCGTCGGCGCGCACGCCGGCCAGCCGGTACAGCGGCGCCTCGACGCGGCGGCCGAGCGCGAAGCGGCCATCCATCACCACGTGCATCGCGCGCGCCAGCGGCCAGGCGAGCACGGGCAGCACCGCCAGGTAGGCCAGCAGCTGAATCCAGC
>JALORQ010000213.1 GCA_025458805.1 Rubrivivax sp. | reverse complement strand
CGGCCGCTGCACGTAGACGCGCTCGGTGCCCAGGCAGACCTGGCCGCAGTTCTCGAAGGCGCTGCGCGTGATGCCGGCCACCGCCTTGTCGAAGTCGGCATCGGCGAAGACGATGCCGGCGTTCTTGCCGCCGAGCTCGAAGCTCACCGGGCGCACGCCCTTCGCGGCGGCGGCCATGATGGCCTCGCCGGTGCGCGTCTCGCCGGTGAAGGTGATCGCGTTGACGCCCGGATGCCGGGTCAGGAACTCGCCCGCCGAGTTCGGCCCGAAGCCGTGCACGACGTTGTAGACGCCCTTCGGGATGCCCACCGCGTTCATCACCTCGCCGAGCAGCGTGGCGGTGGCCGGTGTCTCCTCGGACGGCTTGACGACGACCGCGTTGCCGCAGGCCAGCGCCGGGCCGACCTTCCAGGTCATCAGCAGCAGCGGCAGGTTCCACGGACAGACCACCGCGACGACGCCCACCGGCGAGCGCAGCGCGTAGCTGAGCGCCGTCCCGCCGTCGGGCGTGGTCATCTCGAAGCTCTCGGTCGGCACGTTCTTGATGATGTCGGCGAACACCTTGAAATTGGCCGCACCGCGCGGGATGTCGATGTGCGAGGCCAGCGACAGCGGCTTGCCCGTGTCGGCGATCTCGGCGGCCAGGAAGTCGTCGAAGCGGCGGTTGATCTCGTCGGCCACCGCATAGAGCAGCTCGACGCGCTTCGTGACGCTCATGCGGCCCCACTCGCCCTGCATAGCCGCCTGCGCGGCGCGCACCGCGGCATCCACATCGGTGGCGCCCGCCTCGTGGACCAGGCCGATCACGCGGTTGTCGACCGGCGCGCGCTTCTGGAAGGTCTTGCCGGTGGCGACGTATTCGCCGCCGATGAAGTTGTGGAACTGTTTCATGGGGTCTCCCTGAGAGGTGGGATTCAGGCCAGGCCGATCGCGCGCAGGCCGGCGCGGGCGCAGTCCTCGTCCTGCTCGGCCGAGCCGCCCGACACGCCGATGCCGCCGATGACGACGCCGTCCTCGACGACCGGCAGGCCGCCGCCGAAGATGACCAGCCGCGGGCGCTGCGCCAGGCCCAGGCGCAGCATCTCGTCGCCGGCCAGGATCGCGGCCCAACGGCTCGTCGGGAAGCCGAAGCCGGCGGCCGTGTAGGCCTTGTCGATCGCGATCTCGACCGAATGCAGGAACGCGCCCGGCATGCGCAGGAAGCCGACGAGCACGCCAGCCGGGTCGGTCAGTGCGACGTTGATGCGGATGCCCAGCGAGCGCGCGTGGGACACGGCAGCCTGCGCCGCAAGGGCGGCCGCGTCGTCGGTCAGCACCCGAGCCGGGACGCTGCGAGGCGTGCTGCCCAGGTCGGGGGTCGAGGACTCTGATGCGCTCATGCGGGGCTCCTGCGCGCCCCGGTTGCAGGGCGTCGGGGCATGGAACAGGACGATAGGGATCTGCTTCCATACCGTCCAATACCGTTTTCTAGAACCGCGATACTACTTAGGTATTTTGAAGTGATCTCTGCAGACCGGGAGGCCGGCCGTCGATGGACCTGAAGCAGATGCGCTACTTCCTCGCCGTCGCCGAGGAACGCAACCTCACCCGCGCTGCCGAGCGGCTGCACATGGCACAGCCGCCGCTGACGCGGCAGATCCACGCGCTCGAGGACGAGCTGGGCACGCCCCTGTTCGTGCGCACGCCCAGGGGCGTCGAGCTGACCTCGGCCGGCGAGGCGCTGCTCGACGAGGTGCCCAACCTGCTGGCGTTGGCGCAGCGCGCGCGCGAGCGCACGCAGCTCGCCGGCGCCGGCCGCACCGGGCGGCTCGACGTCGGGCTGTTCGGGTCGGCGGTGCTCGACGTGATCCCGCGCATGCTCGCGCGCTTCCACGCCGCGCGGCCCGAGGTGCGCATCGTGCTGCACAACCAGACCAAGGCCGAGCAGATCGAGGCGCTGCGCGAACGCCGCATCACGATCGGCTTCAACCGGCTGGTGCCGCCCGAGAGCGACCTCGTGGTCGAGACCGTGCTGCGCGAGCGTCTCGTCGTCGCACTGCCCGAGCGCCACCCGCTCGCCGCGAGGGGGCGGCTGACGGTCGCCGACCTCGACGACCAGCCGATGATCCTCTACCCCAACCTGCCGATCCCGGGGCTGGCGCAGCGCGTCAAGGCCGCGTTCCAGCGCGATGGCGTGCGCCTGCGCATCGAGCAGGAGGTCGAGGACGTCTTCACCAGCGTCGCGCTGGTGGCCGGCGGCTTCGGGCTGTGCGTGACGACCGAGTCCAGCACCAGCCTGCGGCTGCCGGGCGTGGCCTGGCGGCCGCTGGACAGCGACGCGCTGCGCGACATCGAACTGTCCTGCCTGTACCGGCGCGACGACCCGTCGCCGGTCCTGGCGGCCTTTCTCGAGGTGGTCCATGACTTCGCGGCGCAGCGCCGTACCCACCAGCCCGAGTGACGCGGCCGCTCAGGCCGCGGCGTCGGCCTCCGCGAGGAAGTCGCCGACCAGGCGCGCGAAGCGCGCCGCGTGCTCGATCTGCGTCCAGTGGCCGCAGTGGCCGAAGACATGCAGCTGGCTGTTCGGGATCCAGTCGGCCAGCGTGAGCGAATTGGACAGCGGGATGATGCGGTCCTCGCGGCCGTGGATGACCAGCGTCTCGTGGCGCAGCGCGCGGATGTCGGCCTCGCGGCTGGTCATCGCGTCGACCCAGCGCTGGCGCGGCGCGGGGAACATCGCCGAGAACGACTCCTGGAAGCCGGGCCGGATGCTGGCCTCGTAGCGCAGCTTCGCGAGATCGTCGTTGACGAGCCGGCGGTCCCACGCGAACAGGTCGAGCAGGCCGCGCATGGTCTCGAACGACGGCTCGTAGCCCCAGACGGCGTCGAGCCCCGGCGTGATCTCGAAGGGCACGCCCACGGCTCCCATCAGCACCAGCCGGCGCACGCGCTCGGGGGCGCCGATCGCCAGCGCCAGCGCGAGGCCGCCGCCGAACGAGTTGCCGACGAGGTCGACCTGCGGCAGGTCCAGCGCATCGATCAGGTCGAGCGCCTGACGCACCCAGACGTCCATCCCGTAGGCCTGGCCGGGCCGGCGCTGGGTGAAGCCGAAGCCGACCATGTCCGGCGCGATGACGCGCCGGCGCTCGGCGAGCGTCGGCATCACCCCGCGCCAGTTGGCCCAGGCGCTGACGCCCGGGCCCGAGCCGTGGATCATCAGCAGAGGCCGCCCCCGACCGAGGTCGTGCACGTTGGTGTCGAACTCTCCCGTTCGCACCGTGCGCGCGATCTCGGGGTTGGCGGCGCTGCCCATGTCCATGGCTCCCTGCGTCAGCGGTTCAGGTGTACACGTCGGTGAAGGAGGGCGCAGCCTCCCCCGTGTGATAGAAGATCCCGGTCCACAGCTTGTCCTCGGTCCAGGTCGTCACCGGCCGGTCGCGCTGTGCCAGGTAGCCCAGGCCCGCGAAGGTCTCGTTGCGGTTGCCGCTCGGGTCGAAGAAGTAGATCGTCTCGCCGCGCGTGATGCCGTGGCGCGTGGGGGCGACGTCGATCTTGACCTTGTTCTTCGCCATCACGTCGGCCGCCTTCAGCACGTCGTGCCAGCTGTCGAGGAAGAAGGCGATGTGGTGCAGCCCGCACCGGGGCCCGCCGACGAAGGCGATGTCGTGCGGCGTCGTCGTGCGCGCCAGCCAGGTCGCGGCCTGGATCGCGCCGCCCGGGCCGACGACGACCTGCTCGGTCATGAAGAAGTCGAGCACCTCGGTCATGAACTTCGTGTTCTCGGCCACCTTGTTGACGCCGGTCTCGGGGTTGAGCTCGCACATCAGCAGGCAGTGGTCGAGCCAGTGCGCGCCGGCGCCCTTGATGTTGTCGGGCCAGGGGTCGGGGTTGGTCGTGCCGACCTCGGTGCCGACGTACTCCTTGGTCGCGTACAGCCGCATCTCGTGCCCGCTCGGCAGGCTGAACTGCAGCATGCGCCCGGTCGACGGCATCGAGCCCTCGTCGAGCATCACGGTCTTGATGCCGGCGGTCTCGATCTTGTCCTGCAGCTGGTCGAGGTCGGACTCCTTCTCGACCTTGTACGCGACGTGGTTCAGGCCCGCCTGGTCCGACGGCGTCAGCACCAGCGAGTACTTGTCCCACTCGTCCCAGCACTTCAGGTAGACATTGCCGGCCTTGTCCTGCATCGTCACCTTCAGGCCGAGCACGTTCTCGTAGTGCTTGACCGCCGCGGCGATGTCCATCACCTTCAGGCTGGCATGGCCGATACGCATCACACCCATTTCAGTCTCCTCACAGGGGTTGGGGGGTCGGGTTCAGGGG
>JALORQ010000072.1 GCA_025458805.1 Rubrivivax sp. | reverse complement strand
CAGTTGCGCTCGGGGCACACCGCCACCGGAGCCGGTCGGCGATCGGCGCCGGCATCCCGTGCCGCGAGTCATCGAATGGGTCGTTGTTTGGCTCGAATCGGGGTGCGTTCCCACTGGTCCGGACAGGGCTAACGTGTCGCGCGTTTCGACCGGCCGCAGGAGTAGGATTCGATCCATGGAAGTCGTCAAAGGCACCGTCGTCGGCGGCAAGGTCGTGCTGGACGGCAAGTCCCTCCCCGAGGGAACCGAGGTCGCCGTGTTCGTCGCCCGACAGGAACGTGCGGTGCGCCTTCCGCCGCACCTCCAGCGGGAGCTCGAGAGCGCCCTGGACGAAGCCGATCGAGAAGACGGCATCTCCGCCGAGGAGCTCTTCGCGGAACTTCGGAAGCACGGCTGACCTTGCCGCTCGTCGTTCGGGTCAAGCCTCGCGCCCGGCGAGAGATCAACGCTCTTGCCGCATGGTGGGCCGTAAACCGCGTGGCCGCCCCCGGCGCCGTGGCGGCAGACCTGAAGGAGGCCCTTGACCTCCTGGCCGAGTTCCCGGGGATCGGCACCAAGGTCGAGAACTCACGTGACCCCGAGGCGCGGTTCTGGCCGCTCAGACGGCTCGGGTACGACCTCTACTACCGCCAGAAGGGCACGACCCTGGAAGTCGTCGCCTTCTGGGGCTCGAACCGTCAGGGTGGTCCCAAGGTCTAGCAAACGCCCGAGCCGAGTGCACCGTCACCGCACCGAATTCACCGCCCGCAGGATCGCCTCCGGCGTCGCCGGCGCGCTCAAGTCGGGCTGCCTGGCATGCCCGCCCGCCGCCGAGACCGCGTCGCGGATCGCGAAGAAGACGCTGAACGGCAGCAGCAGCGGCGGCTCGCCCACCGCCTTGCTGCGATGGATCGTGTCCTTGGCGTTCGGGCGGTCGTACAGCCGCACGTCGAAGACCGGCGGGCAGTCGTTGGCGGTCGGGATCTTGTAGGTGCTCGGCGCGTGCGTCGCGAGCATCCCGGTCTGCGGGTGCCAGACCAGCTCCTCCATCGTCAGCCAGCCCATGCCCTGGATGAACGCGCCCTCGATCTGCCCGATGTCGATGGCCGGGTTGAGCGAGCGGCCGACGTCGTGCAGCACGTGCGCGGCGAGCAGCCGCCACTCGCCGGTCAGCGTGTCCACCACGACCTCGCTGCACGCCGCGCCCCACGCGAAGTAGAAGAAGGGCCGGCCCTGCATCGTCTCGCGGTTCCACGACAGCCCGGGCGTCGCGTAGAAGCCCTCGCTCCAGAGCTGCACGCGCGCCAGGTAGGCGGCGTTCACCACCTCGGCGAACGGGTGCGGGATGCCGGCGACGACGACCTGCCCGTGCGCGAACCGCACGTCCTCGGCCCGCCCGCCCCAGCGCCCGGCGGCGAAGTCGGCCAGCCGATCGCGTACCCGGCGCGCCGCGTCCTGCGCCGCCTTGCCGTTGAGGTCGCTGCCGGTCGAGGCCGCGGTGGCCGAGGTGTTGGCGACCTTCTGCGTGTCCGTGGCCGTCACGCGCACGGCCTCCAGCGGCAGGCCCAGCTCGTGCGCGACGACCATCGCGACCTTGGTGTTGAGGCCCTGGCCCATCTCGGTGCCGCCGTGGTTGACCAGCACCGAGCCGTCGGTGTAGACGTGCACCAGCGCCCCGGCCTGGTTCAAGTGCACCACGTTGAACGAGATGCCGAACTTGACCGGCGTCAGCGCGAGCCCCTTCTTGAGCACCGGGCTCGCGGCGTTGAAGGCAGCGATCGCGGCGCGCCGCGCGCGGTAGTCGCAGGTGCGCTCGAGCTCGTCGACCAGCGGCTCGATCAGGTTGTCCTCGACGACCTGTCCGTAGGGCGTGACGTGGCGATCGGTCGTGCCGTAGAAGTTGGCGCGCCGCACGTCGAGCGGGTCGCGGCCGAGCCGCCGCGCCACCGAGTCGATCAGCATCTCGATCGCGAAGGCGCCCTGCGGGCCGCCGAAGCCGCGGAACGCGGTGTTGCTCTGCGTGTTCGTGCGCGCCGAATAGCCGTGGATCGCGACGTGCGGCAGCCAGTAGGCGTTGTCGAAGTGGCACATCGCGCGCGTCATCACCGGGCCCGAGAGGTCGGCCGAGTGCCCCGCGCGCGAGACCATCGTCAGCTCGGCGCCGAGGATGCGGCCCTCGGCGTCGTGCCCGATCTCGGCCTCGTAGTGGAAGCAGTGGCGGCGTCCGGTGACGAGGAAGTCGTCGTCGCGGTCGACGCGCAGCTTGACCGGCCTCCCGAGCCGCGCCGCCGCCACCGCGGCGACGCAGGCGAACAGCGCCGACTGCGATTCCTTGCCGCCGAAGCCGCCGCCCATGCGCCGGCACTCGACCTGCACCGCGTGCGCCGGGCGGCCGAGCGCATGCGCGACGAGGTGCTGCATCTCGCTCGGGTGCTGGGTCGAGCACCAGACCTTCATGCCGCCGTCCTCGAGCGGCAGCGCGTACGACACCTGCCCCTCGAGGTAGAAATGCTCCTGGCCGCCGGCGTCGAAAGACGACGCCAGCCGCATCGGAGCGGCGTCGATCGCGGCGCGCGCGTCGCCCCGTGTCATGTGCATCGGCGGCACCACGTACTGGCCGGCCGCGTGCGCGGCCTCGGGCGTCAGCACGGGCGGCAGCGCGTCGGCGCGGATCACCTCGCGGGCGAGCGCCGCGGCGCGCCGCGCCTGGTCGCGCGTGCGCGCGACGACGGCGAAGACCGGCTGGCCGAGCCAACGCAGCGTCGCGCCCGGCTCGCCGGCGAGGATCGGGTCGTCCTTGACGATCGATCCGCACTCGTTGTCGCCGGGGATGTCGCGCGCCGTGAAGACGTCGACGACCCCGGGCACCGCGCGCACGCGCTCGAGGTCGACCGCGCGCAGCACGCCGTGCGCGAGCGGCGACAGCCCGAGCGCCGCGTGCAGCGTGCCGGCGAGCTCGGGCAGGTCGTCGGTGTAGGCCGCCTCCCCGGCGACGTGCAGGTGCGCCGACTCGTGCGGTCGCGGAACGCCGACCTGCGCGAAGGGCTCGCCGACCGCGGCGGCGGGCCAGGGCGCGGCTTCGACGGGCTTGTTCATCGCGCAGTGTCCTCCGGCAGGGCGGGCGCGGCCCCGCTCAGGCTGCGGCCAGCGGCCGGTGCGCATGCACCGTGACGGCCGACGGCGCCAGCGGCTCGTGCGACCGCGTCTCGAGCCAGAACCGCTCCAGCAGATTCTGCGCCACCTGCCGCCGGTAGCCGGCGCTGCCGCGCATGTCGGTGAGCGGCGTGTTGTCCCCGGCCAGCGCCTGCTGCGCCGCGCGCAGCGTGGCCTCGGTCCACGGCCGGCCGACGACGGCCGCCTCGGCGCCGGCGGCGCGGCGCACGGTGGCCGCCATCCCGCCCCACGCGAAGCGCACGGCGCGCACGGTGTCGCCGTCGAGCGCGATCGCGAGCCCGGCGCACACCGCCGAGATGTCGCTGTCGAAGCGCTTGCTGATCTTGTAGCCGCGCACCCGCCACGCCGGGTCGGGCGGTGGCACCTCGATGGCCTGCACGAACTCGCCGGGCTCGAGACGGTTCCTCATGTAGTCGACGTAGAAGGCGTCGAGCGGCAGCCGGCGCACCCGCGCCCCCCGGCGCAGCACGAGGCGGGCATCGAGCGCCATCAGCGCCGGCGCCGAGTCGCCGATCGGCGAGCCGTTGGCCAGGTTGCCGCCCATCGTGCCGCTGCACCGGATCGGCGGCGACGCGAAGCGCAGCCACAGCTCGGTGAAGGCCGGCCAGCGCGCGGAGATCGCGCCCCAGGCGTCCTCGAGCGAGGCCGCCGCACCGATCGACAGCGTGCCGTCGGCGAGCGTGTCGACGCGGCGCATCTCGGCGACCTCGCCGACGTAGAGCAGGTCGCCGAGGTCGCGCAGCTGCTTGGTCACCCACAGCCCGATGTCGGTGCTGCCGGCGAGCAGCCGCGCCCCGGGTCGCTCCTCGCGGCAGGCGGCCAGGTCGTCGAGCGTGCGCGGCGCGTCGAAGCGCCGGCCGCCGTGGACGAGGTGCAGCGGCACGTCGGCCGCCAGCACGCGCAGCGCCGCTGCGGTGGCCTCGCGGTCCAGCCGGACCGGCGGCGCGTCGAACATGCGCTCGCCGGCGTCCAGGATCGGCCGATAGCCGGTGCAGCGGCACAGGTTTCCCGACAGGTCGTCGGCGAGCTGCTGCCGCGTCGGGTGCGTGCCCTCGTGCAGGTGGCGCTCGTAGCAGCTCCACATCGACATCACGAAGCCCGGCGTGCAGAAGCCGCACTGCGAGCCGTGGCGGTCGACCATCGCCTGCTGCACCGGATGCAGGCGGCCGCCCGCCAGCGGCTTCAGGTCCTCGACCGTGAACAGCGCGCGTCCGTCGAGCGTGGGCAGGAAGCGGATGCAGGCGTTGACCGGGTGCAGCGCGAGCGCGCCATCGGCGTCGAGTTCGCCCACCACCACCGTGCAGGCGCCGCAGTCGCCTTCGGCGCAGCCCTCCTTGGTGCCGGTGCATCGGGCATCCTCGCGCAGCCACTCGAGCACGGTGCGCGTCGGCGCGACGTCGGCCACCTCGACGGTGCGGCCGCGGTGGACGAAGCGGATCGGCCTCTCGGTCATCGTGGTCACTCCCGGTGGCGGTCGGCGGCGCAGCCGGCATGTCGCGGCGTCGCGACGCCGCGCAGAGCAGAAACCCCGACGGTAACGCCTGCGACGCGCGGCGGCACGCGTCGCAGCGCATACTCGCCACGCACGTGAGCATATGGCGCAGCGCCCGGCCCCCGACCCCACCGACGTCCCGCGCGCGCGGGTTCCGGGCTCCGTGAGCGGCGCACGCCGGCGCGCGGCCTGACGCCCCCGCCGATGCTCGCGCTGCGTGCCGACCTGCTCGACTTCAGCGCCGTGCCGGCCTGGGGCGACACGGGTCTGCACGGCGTGCGCTGGCGGCCCGACCACTGGCTCGTCGTCGGCGACGACGGCCGTATCGCCGACGTACGCCCAGGGGCCGAGGGCCCGCCGGAAGGCGCGCGCGCCGAGGACCACCGCGGCCGCCTGCTGCTGCCGGGCTTCGTCGACACGCACGTGCACATGCCGCAGCTCGACGTGATCGCGAGCTTCGGTGCCGAGCTGCTCGACTGGCTCGAGCGCTACACCTTTCCGTCCGAGCGCGCCTACGCCGACCCCGGGGTCTCGGCGCGCGGCGCGGCGCGTTTCCTCGATGCGCTGCTCGCCCACGGCACGACGGCGGCGGTGGTCTTCCCGACGGTGCACCGGGCCTCGGCCGAGGCGCTCTTCGCCGCCGCTGCCGAGCGCGGCATGCGCATCGTCGCCGGCAAGGTGCTGATGGACCGCCATGCGCCCGACGGCCTGCGCGACGACGTGGCGCAGGCCGAGCGCGACTGCATCGACCTGATCGACCGCTGGCACGGCCGCGGCCGCGCCGCCTATGCGGTGACGGTGCGCTTCGCGCCGACCAGCACGCCGGCGCAGCTCGCGATGGCCGGCGCGCTGTGCCGCGCCGACCCGACGCTGTACATGCAGACCCATGTTGCCGAGAACCGCGAGGAGGTGCGCTGGGTGTCGGCGCTGTTCCCCGATGCGCGCAGCTACCTCGACGTCTATGCCGGCGCCGGGCTGCTGCACGCGCGCTCGGTGCTCGCGCACGGCATCTGGCTCGACGACCTCGACCGTGCCGCGCTGCGCGAGGCCGGCGCGCAGGTCGCCTTCTGCCCGAGCAGCAACCTGTTCCTCGGCAGCGGCCTGTTCGACTGGCCGGGCACCGCGGCCGCGGGCGCGAAGGTGACCGTCGCCAGCGACGTCGGCGGCGGCACCAGCCTGTCGATGCTGCGCACGCTGGCCGAGGGCTACAAGGTGCAGGCGCTCGGCGGTCGCCGCCTCACCGCCTGGGTCGCGCTGCACGCCGCGACGCGCGGCGCCGCCGAGGCGCTCGGCCTCGGGCACGAGATCGGCCGCCTCGAGCCCGGGGCGATGGCCGACCTGTGCCTGTGGGACTGGGCGGTCGGCACCGTCGACGCGCACCGCCTGTCCGTCGCGCGCGACCTGCACGAGCGCTGCTTCGCGTGGATGACGCTGGCCGACGAGCGCCACCTTGCCGCGACCTGGGTGGCCGGGCGCGAGCGCCACCGCCGGGCGGCGGCGCCGGCCGGCCTCGCGGGAGCGGCGGCGTGACCCCGCCCGCGCTGCGGCTCGAACTGTCGGGCATCAGCAAGCAGTACCCGGCGGTCAAGGCCAACGACCGCGTGCACCTGCGCGTCAAGCCCGGCGAGATCCACGCCGTCCTGGGCGAGAACGGCGCCGGCAAGAGCACGCTGATGAAGATCATCTACGGCGCCGTGCAGCCCGACGAGGGCGAGATGCGCTGGAACGGCACGCCGGTGACGGTGAGGAGCCCGGCCGAGGCGCGGCGGCTGGGCATCAGCATGGTCTACCAGCACTTCAGCCTGTTCGACACGCTGACGGTGGCCGAGAACGTCTGGCTCGGCCTCGGCCGCGAGACCGGGCTGGCCGAGGTGTCCAACCGCATCGCGCTCGTGACGCGGCTGTACGGCCTCGAGCTCGACCCCGGGCGGCCGGTGCACACGCTGTCGGTCGGCGAGCGCCAGCGCGTCGAGATCGTGCGCGCGCTGCTCACCGATCCGCAGCTGCTGATCCTCGACGAGCCGACGTCGGTGCTCACGCCGCAGGCGGTCGACAAGCTCTTCGGCACGCTGCGCGATCTCGCCGAGACCGGCACCAGCATCCTCTACATCAGCCACAAGCTCGACGAGATCCGCGCGCTGTGCCACCACTGCACCGTGCTGCGCGGCGGCCGCGTCACCGGCGAGGTCGACCCCACGCAGGAAAGCAACGCCAGCCTGTCGCGGCTGATGATCGGCGCCGAGCCGCCGCAGCTGCGCCACGCGCCGCGCGCGGCGGGCGAGGCCGTGCTGCAGGTGCGGGACCTGGCGCTGCCGCGGCAGGACCAGTTCGGCGTCGATCTCGAACGCATCGCGCTCGAGGTGCGCTCGGGCGAGATCGTCGGCGTCGCCGGCGTCTCGGGCAACGGCCAGCAGGAACTGCTGGCGGCGCTGTCGGGCGAGGATCGCCGCGCCGCGCCGCAGGCCATCCTGCTGAGTGGCCGGCCCATCGGCGACCACTCGCCGCGCCGGCGTCGCAAGGAAGGCCTGCACTTCGTGCCCGAGGAGCGTCTCGGCCGAGGCGCGGTGCCGACCATGACGCTGGCGTCCAACACGCTGCTCACGCGCACCGAGGCGGTGGCGCGCAGCGGCTGGGTGCGCACGCGCGAGGTTGCGGCGCTGGCCGCGCGGCTCATCGAGCGCTTCCAGGTCAAGGCCGGCGGCCCGGGCGCGGCGGCCAAGAGCTTGTCGGGCGGCAACCTGCAGAAGTTCATCGTCGGGCGCGAGATCGACGCCCGGCCGCGGCTGCTGATCGTGAGCCAGCCCACCTGGGGCGTCGATGTCGGGGCCGCGGCGCTGATCCGCGGCGAGCTGCTGGCGCTGCGCGACGCCGGCTGCGCGCTGCTGGTGGTGAGCGAGGAGCTCGACGAGCTGTTCGAGATCAGCGACCGCCTGGTGGTCATCGCCAAGGGCCGGGTGTCGCCGTCGATCCCGGTCGCCGAGGCGACGGTCGAGCGCATCGGCGAGTGGATGAGCGGCCTGTGGCCCGGCGGGCCGGCGTCGACCGCGAAGGAAGGCGCGCATGCTGAAGCTTGAGGCCCGCCCCCAGCCGTCGCGTGCGATGGCGTGGGCCTCGCCGGTGATCGCGCTCGCGCTGACGGCGCTGCTGGCGGCGGCGCTCTTCGCGGCGCTGGGCAAGGATCCGCTGCGCGGGCTCGAGGTGTTCCTGGTCGAGCCGCTGAACGGCCGCCGCGCCATCAGCGAGGTGCTGCTCAAGGCCACGCCGCTCGTCGTCATCGCCCTCGGCCTCGCGCTGTGCTATCGCGCCAATGTCTGGAACATCGGTGCCGAGGGGCAGTTCCTGCTCGGCTGCGTGGGCGGCGGCGGCGTCGCGCTGTGGATCACCACGCAGGGCATCGTGCTGCCGAGGGTGGCCGGGGTCACGCTGGTGCTGATGGGCGGCATGCTGGGCGGCATGCTGTGGGCGGCGCTCGTGGCCGCGCTGCGCGACCGCTTCAACGCCAACGAGATCCTGGTCAGCCTGATGCTGGTGTACGTGGCGCAGCAGCTCGTCAACTGGCTCGTCTTCGGCCCGTGGAAGGATCCGCAGGGCTTCAACATGCCGCAGAGCCCCACCTTCGACGCCAGCGTGGTGCTGCCGCCGCTGCTCGAGCGCACGCGGCTGCACGTCGGCGCCCTGGTCGCGCTGGCGGCGGTGGCGGTGATGGCGCTCTTCATGTTCCGCACCTACCGCGGCTTCGCGCTGCAGGTGGGCGGGCTGGCCCCGATGGCGGCGCGCTACGCCGGCTTCTCGTCGCGCGGCGCACTCTGGACCGCGCTGCTGATCTCGGGCGCGCTGGCCGGCCTGGCCGGCGCGATGGAGGTGGCCGGGCCGGTGCGCCAGGTGACGCCGTACCTGTCGATGGGCTACGGCTTCACGGCCATCATCGTCTGCTTCGTCGGCCGGCTGCACCCGGTGGGCGTGGTGTTCGCCGGCATCCTGCTGTCGATCCTGCTGATCGGCGGCGAGCTCGCGCAGTCGCGGCTCGGCCTGCCCAGCGCGCTGTCGAGCGTGCTGCAGGGCCTGCTGCTGCTCGTGCTGCTGGCCTGCGACACGCTGATCACCTACCGCGTGCGCTGGGTTGCCTCCCGTGCCGCCCGGAGTCCCGCATGAACGAGACCGCCCTGCTCGTCAACACCGCGCTGGCCAGCGGCACCACGCTGGCGCTGGCGGCGCTCGGCCTGCTGATCAACGAGCGCGCCGGGGTGCTCAACCTCGGCGCCGAAGGGATGATGCTGGTCGCCGCGGTGGCCGGCTTCGCGGTCGCGCTGGCCACCGGCAGCGACCTGCTCGCCTTCGGCACCGCCGCGCTCGCCGGGGCCGCGCTGGCGGTGGTGTTCGGCGTGCTCGTCATCTGGCTCAACACGAACCAGTACGCGACGGGCCTGGCGATCAGCCTCTTCGGCTACGGCTTCTCGGCCTTCGTCGGCGTGGGCCTGGTGGGCAAGAGCCTGGGCGAGCGCGTGCGCTTCGAGGTGCCCTGGCTGGCCGACCTGCCGCTCGTCGGTCCGGCGCTGTTCCGGCATCACCCGATGGTCTACGTCGCGATGGCGCTGGCGGTCGGGCTCACCTGGTGGCTGTACCGCAGCCGCTCCGGGCTGCTGCTGCGCGCCGTCGGCGAGAACCCCGAGCCGGCGCATGCGCTGGGCTACCCGGTGCGCTGGATCCGGCTCGGCGCGGTGGCCTTCGGCGGCGCGCTGTGCGGGCTGGCCGGCGCCTATGTCTCCCTCGTCACCGCCCCGCTGTGGGTCGAGGGGCTGACGGCCGGGCGCGGCTGGATCGCGCTGGCGCTCACCGTCTTCGCGACCTGGCGTCCACTGCGCGCGCTGCTCGGCGCCTACCTGTTCGGCGGCATCACGGTGCTGCAGCTCAACCTGCAGGCGCAGGGCGTGCAGATCGCGAGCCACTTCCTGACCATGCTGCCGTACCTGGCCACGATCGTCGTGCTGGCCCTCATCAGCCGCAACGCCGCCTTCATCCGCATCAACATGCCGGCGTCGCTGGGAAAGCCCTTCCACCCCGGCGCGTGAGCCCATAATCCCGCGCCCGTCTTCCTCGCCCCGTTCCCCCATCCCCCACAGGAGCCTACCGATGACCGATCTCACGAAGCGCCGCTGGCTGTCGCTGGCCGGCTTCGCCACCGTCGCCGCCGCCGCCGGACTCGCCGGCTGCGGCAAGAAGGAAGAGGCGCCGCCGCCCGCCCCGGCCCCGGTCGCCAGCGCGCCCGCGCCCAAGCCCGAGCCGCTGAAGGCCGCCTGGATCTACATCGGCCCCGTCGGCGACGGCGGCTGGAGCTTCCAGCACGACCTCGGCCGCAAGGCGGTCGAGGCCGAGTTCGGCGACAAGGTCGCGACCACGTTCGTCGAGAAGGTCGCGTACGGCGATGCCGAGCGCGTGATCCGCGACCTCGCCAGCCAGGGCAACAAGCTGATCTTCGCCACCAGCTTCGGCTACATGGACCCGATGCAGAAGGTGGCCGCCGAGTTCCCCGACGTCAAGTTCGAGCACGCCACCGGCTACAAGACCGGGCCGAACATGAACGTCTACGACGCCCGCTTCTATCACGACACCTACGTGAGCGGCATCCTCGCCGGCGGCATGACGAAGACCAACACGCTCGGCTTCGTCGGCAGCTTCCCGATCCCCGAGGTGCTGCGCAACATCAACTCGTTCACGCTCGGCGCGCAGAGCGTGAACCCGAAGGTCAAGGTTCGCGTCGTCTGGATCGGCAGCTGGTTCGATCCCGAGAAGGAAGGCGCCGCCGCGCAGGAGCTCATCAACCAGGGCGCCGACGTGTTGCTGCAGAACACCGACAGCACCGCCGTGCTGCAGACCGCCGCCAAGAACAACAAGTTCGCCTTCGGCTGGGACAGCGACATGAGCGCCGTCGCCCCCGAGGCGCACCTGGCCAGCAACATCGTCGACTGGGGCCCGTACTACAAGAAGACCGTCGCCGCGGTGCTCGACGGCACCTGGCAGGGCGGCCAGCGCACGATCTGGGGCAAGCCCGAGGGCGCCAACGCGGTCATCAAGATCAACGAGACGATCCCGCAGCCGATCCGCACGAAGGCCGAGGAGGCCGCGGCGGCGATCAAGGGCGGCACCTTCGACCCCTTCACCGGCCCGATCGTCGACAACACCGGCAAGGAGCGCCTGGCCAAGGACGTCAAGGCCGACCAGGACTGGAAGGACAAGGTCGACTTCTACGTCAAGGGCGTCGAGGGCAAGGTCCCGGCGTCCAAGTGACGGCGAGCGCCGGATGAGACCGCGCCGCCGGTCCCCGCGGCCGGCGGTGCGGCGCCCGTGCGCCGGAGCGCCGCGATGAACGAAACGCGCTGGTGGTGGCCGGTGGCGGCCGAGGGAGAGGTCGCCGACGCGCCGCTCGCCGTCGAGCTGCTCGGCGACCCGCTGGTGCTTTGGCGCGACGGCGGCGGCGCGCCGGTGCTCTTCGCCGACCGCTGCCCGCACCGCGGCGCGCGGCTGTCGATGGGCCGCGTCGAGGGCGGCACGTTGCGGTGCGCTTACCACGGATGGCGCTTCGACGGCGGCGGGCGCTGCATCGCCGTGCCGTCGGCCCCGGGCTTCGAGCCGCCGGCATCGTGTGCGGCGCGGGCGCTGTCGGTGCAGGTCGCGCACGGCATGGTCTGGGCGGGTTTCGACGGCGCCGAGGCCGGGCCGCCGGTGCTCGACGGTCTAGCGCAGCGCCGGCTCGTCTACGGTCCGTTCGACGTCGAGACCAGCGCGCCGCGCGCAGTCGAGAACTTTCTCGACACCTCGCATTTCGCGTTCGTCCACGAAGGCTGGCTGGGCGATGCCGCGCATCCCGAGGTGCCGGCGCACGAGGTCACCGCGACCGCCGACGGTCGCCCGGTGATCGAGCGCTACCCGGCCTGGCAGCCGCGCGCGAGCGCGGCGGCGGCCGGGGGCGACTGGGTCGACTACCGCTACGAGGTGCTGTCGCCGTTCGCCGCGCTGCTGACCAAGCAGGGGCGTGGCGGCGGCCCCGAGGACAGCTACGTGATCTGGGCCTGCCCCGCGGCGCCCGAGCGCTGCCGGCTCTGGTTCGCGCAGTACACGAGCGACCTCGTGACGCCCGACGACACGCTGCGCGACTTCCAGGTCGCGATCTTCGCGCAGGACCGGCCGGTCCTCGAGTCGCAGCGCCCGCGCAGGCTGCCGCTGGCCAGCCCGGGCGAGGGCGGCGAGGCCATGTGCGCCGCCGACCGGCTGAGCGCCGCCTACCGGCGCTACCTGCGATCCTGCGGCATCACCTTCGGAGTCTGCTGATGAACACGCCGCCACCCGCCATCGACTTCGCCCGCATCCCGCGCGAGCGGCTCCCGGCGCTGCTGCGCACGATGCCGAAGGCCGAGCTGCACATCCACGTCGAGGGCTCGCTCGAGCCCGAGATGACCTTCCGGCTGGCTGCGCGCAACGGCGTCGCGGTGCCTTATGCCGGCGTCGAGCAGCTCAGGGCCGCCTACGACTTCGCCGACCTGCAGAGCTTCCTCGACCTGTACTACGCCGGCGCCGCGGTGTTGCGCACCGAGCAGGACTTCTTCGACCTCGCGTGGGCCTACCTCGAGCGCGCGGCGGCCGACAACGTGCTGCGCGCCGAGATCTTCTTCGACCCGCAGACGCACACCGCGCGCGGCGTGCCGGTCGGCGCCGTGATCCAGGGCCTGCACCATGCCTGCCGGCGGGCGCATCAGGAGTGGGGCCTCGACGCCGACCTGATCCTGTGCTTCCTGCGCCACCTGAGCGAGGACGAGGCGTTCGCGACGCTCGAGCAGGCGCTGCCGTGGCGGCACCACTTCATCGGCGTCGGGCTCGACAGCAGCGAGCGCGGGCACCCGCCCGAGAAGTTCGCGCGCGTATTCGCGCGCTGCCGCGAACTCGGCCTGCACGTCGTCGCGCACGCCGGCGAGGAAGGCCCCGCGGCCTATGTCCGCAGCGCACTCGACGTGCTCAAGGCCGAGCGCATCGACCACGGCGTGCGCTGCCTCGAGGACCCGACCCTGGTCACGCGGCTGGCCGCCGAGCGCGTGCCGCTCACCGTCTGCCCGCTGTCCAACGTCAAGCTCCGCGTGTTCCAGGACATGGCGGCGCACACGCTGCCGGCGCTGCTGCAGGCGGGCCTGTGCGTCACGGTCAACAGCGACGACCCGTCGTACTTCGGTGGCTACGTCGTCGACAATTTCCTGAAGCTGTTCGAGGCCCACCCGGCGCTCGACGCCGCGGCCGCCTACCGGCTCGCGCGCAACGGCTTCGAGGCCGCCTTCGCCGACGAGGCGCGCAAGGCCGGGTGGATCGCGCGGCTCGACGAGGCGTTCGCGGGCGCCGCCCGCCGCCCACTGACGTGCAGCCGGTCGCTGCCCCGAGCCGCGTGGACGCTGGCGTTGAACGAGACGACGATGCGGTCGAGCTCGCCGTCGTACGGCAGCGCCTGGTGCGCCAGCCACGAAGGGAAGACGACGAGTTGGCCGGGCCGAGGCGCGACGTCGACCGACGGCGGCTGCAGGTAGGCGTTGCCCAGGTCGACGTGCGCGCCGGCCAGGTGCGCGAACGGCGGGCCGTAGAAGCGCGTGACGCCGTTGCGCGCGCCATGCACCGGGTGCACGCGGCGGCGCGCGTCGTCGTCGACCTGCACGCAGTAGACGCCCGACCACGAGCAGTTGCCGTGCGTGTGCACGTCGTGCAGCGCGCTGCGGTTGGCGCACTGGAACCACAGGCCCTCGAGCGCGACCGTCAGCTCGACGCCCTCGGCCGGCCAGGCGCCGGCGTTGGCGGCCTTCACGGTGTCGCGCAGCCGCTCGACGATCCAGCGCACGAAGCCCTGCCAATCGGGCAGGCGGATGCGGCCGAGCAGGTCGTCGCTGCTGGCGAAGAAGGCCGCGCCGGGCGCCAGGCCCGCGGCCAGCTCGTCACCGGCGCGCAGCGCGCCGAGCACGCGCACGAGCAGCCCGTTGACGGCCTCCGTGTCGGGGTGGTGGTGGACGCCGAGCGGCGTCGGCCACAGCGCGTGCACGCCCGGGCCGAGCGTGTCGCCGGCGTGCATCGCCTCAGGCCGCGGCCGTGCCGGCCGGCCAGCGCAGCACGTGGCCGGTCTCGCGCGTGAAGCGCTCGAGGTCGTCCGCGGTGTCGATGTCGACCCGGTAGCGGCGGTTGTCGGTGACGAAGGGCGCGACTGCCTGCGGGTGCGCCGCCTGCCACTGGCGGCAGCCGACGGCCGCCTCGCCGGCGAGGATCTGCTCGCGCACTTCGGCCGAGAAGATCACCGGGTTGCCGCGCTCGCCGCCGACCTGCGGGTACACCACCTGCACCCCGTCCGGTCGCTTCTTCCAGGCGCCGATCAGCGCCGTGATGTCCTGCGCGTTGACCAGCGGCTGGTCGGCGAGCGCGACGATCACCGCGTCGAGCCGCCCGCCCAGCGCCGCGAGGCCGAGCCGCTGCGA
>JALORQ010000071.1 GCA_025458805.1 Rubrivivax sp. | reverse complement strand
CGTCGAACACGTGCCCTGCCTGCACTTCGAGGCCTGCTACTACCAGCCGCTGCAGTGGTGTCTCGAACACGGACTGCGCCGCTTCGAAGGCGGCGCCCAGGGCGAGCACAAGATGGCGCGCGGGTTGCTCCCGGTGCGCACCTGGTCGGCGCACTGGCTGCGCGACCACCGCTTCGCGGCGGCGGTGTCCGAATACCTCGACCGCGAATGCGCCGGCGTCGAGGCCTACGTCGACGAGCTGTCCGAGCGCAACCCGTTCAAGGCCACGCCCTGACCACGACGCCCGTGCGTCAGCGGTGCCTGGCGGTCCAGTTCGCCATGCCGGTGCTGACCTCCTGCCGCGCCGCCTCCGGGCCTTCCCAGCCGAGCACCTTGACCCACTTGCCGACCTCGAGGTCCTTGTAGTGCTCGAAGAAGTGCTGGATGGTCTTGAGCCGCATCGGGTTGAGGTCCTCGGGCCGCTTCCACTGGCTGTAGATCGACAGGATCTTGTCCACCGGCACGGCCAGCAGCTTGTTGTCGCCGCCCGCCTCGTCGTCCATCTTCAGGATGCCGAGTGCGCGGCACGTGACGACGACGCCCGGGATCAGCGGCACCGGGGTCATCACGAGCACGTCCACCGGGTCCCCGTCGTCGGCCAGCGTCTGGGGGATGTAGCCGTAGTTGCACGGATAGTGCATCGACGTCGCCATGAACCGGTCGACGAACAGCGCGCCCGTCTCCTCGTCGACCTCGTACTTGATCGGGTCGGCGTTCATCGGGATCTCGATGATCACGTTGAACTCGTCGGGGGCCTTCGGGCCGGGCGTCACGTTGTGCAGGCTCATGCGGATTCCAGCGGGCGTCGGAAACGACGGTGCGGGATTCTACGGACCGCGCTTGCCGTGCCCTGACGCGCACCGCCCCGATCGGGCGCCGGCCCGGGGGTCGGCGATCCGCAGGGAAACCCGCACCCGGCGGCGTGGGGCGTTCCCGTAGCATGCGCCGCGCTAAAAGCATCTGGCGCGCGCCCCCCGGCGACGCCCCACGGCACTGGCGACCGGCCGGCCGGAAGACCCGAACGAGGAAGGAGTAGCTCCCCATGTCGATCTCCACGGCGCTCTACCTGGCGCTGGCCTGCGGCCTCGCGGCCGTCGCCTACGGTTTCGTGCAGCGCAGCTGGATTCTCGGACAGGATGCCGGCAACGCGCGCATGCAGGAGATCGCCGGCGCGATCCAGCAGGGCGCGGCCGCTTACCTGGCCCGCCAGTACAAGACGATCGCCATCGTCGGCGTCGTGCTCGGGGTGCTGATCGCGGTCTTCCTGGGCATGAAGATGGCCATCGGCTTCGTGCTCGGCGCGCTGCTCTCCGGCGCCTGCGGCTTCATCGGCATGAACATCTCGGTGCGCGCCAACGTGCGCACCGCGCAGGCCGCCACGAAGGGCATCGGGCCGGCGCTCGACGTCGCCTTCAAGGGCGGCGCGATCACCGGGATGCTGGTCGTCGGCCTCGGACTGCTCGGCGTCGTCGGCTTCTTCTGGTTCATCACCGGCGGCGGCCAGATGCCGACCGGCGAGACGACGCTGGCGATGCTGCTCAAGCCGATGCTCGGCGTGGCCTTCGGCCTCGTCGGCAAGGTCGAGGCCGGCATCCCCGAGGACGACCCGCGCAACCCGGCGGTGATCGCCGACAACGTGGGCGACAACGTCGGCGACTGCGCCGGGATGGCGGCCGACCTGTTCGAGACCTACGCGGTGACGCTGATCGCCACGATGGCACTCGGCGCGATCATGGTGCTGTCGGCGCCGATGGCCGGCGTCGTCTACCCGCTCGCGCTCGGCGGCGTCTCGATCATCGCGTCGATCGTCGGCTGCTTCTTCGTCAAGGCCAAGCCGGGCATGACCAACGTGATGCCGGCGCTCTACAAGGGCCTCGCGGTCTCGGGCGTGCTCAGCCTGGTGGCGTTCTACTTCGTCACCGCGGCGATGTTCCCGCAGCCGATCGAGGTGACCGGTGGCAAGGTCGTCTCGGCCACGGCGCTGTGGGCCTGCTGCCTGGTCGGCCTCGTGCTCACCGCGCTGATGGTGTGGATCACCGAGTACTACACCGGCACTCAGTACAAGCCGGTGCAGCACGTCGCGCAGGCGAGCACCACCGGGCACGGCACCAACATCATCGCCGGCCTCGGCGTGAGCATGAAGAGCACCGCATGGCCGGTGATCTTCGTCTGCCTCTCGATCTACGCGGCCTACGCGCTGGCCGGCCTGTACGGGATCGCGGTCGCGGCGACCTCGATGCTGAGCATGGCCGGCATCGTCGTCGCACTCGATGCCTACGGCCCGATCACCGACAACGCCGGCGGCATCGCCGAGATGAGCGAGCTGCCTGACAGTGTGCGCGCCATCACCGACCCGCTGGACGCCGTCGGCAACACGACCAAGGCGGTGACCAAGGGCTATGCGATCGGCTCGGCGGGCCTCGCGGCGCTGGTGCTGTTCGCCGACTACACGCATGCGCTCGAGGCGCGCGGCATGTCGCTCGCGTTCGACCTGTCCGACCACAAGGTGATCGTCGGGCTGTTCATCGGCGGCCTGATCCCGTATCTCTTCGGCGCGATGGCGATGGAGGCCGTCGGCCGCGCCGCGGGCAGCGTCGTCGTCGAGGTGCGTCGCCAGTTCCGCGACATCAAGGGAATCATGGAAGGCAAGGCCAAGCCCGAGTACGGCAAGGCGGTCGACATGCTGACCACCGCGGCGATCAAGGAGATGATGATCCCCAGCCTGCTGCCGGTGGTGGTGCCGGTGCTGGTGGGCTTCGTGCTCGGCCCGGCGGCGCTCGGCGGCCTGCTGATGGGCACGATCGTGACCGGGCTCTTCGTCGCGATCAGCATGTGCACCGGCGGCGGCGCCTGGGACAACGCGAAGAAGCTGATCGAGGAAGGCTTCACCGACGCCAACGGCGTGCTGCACAAAAAGGGCGGCGAGACGCACAAGGCCGCCGTCACCGGCGACACCGTCGGCGATCCGTACAAGGACACCGCCGGCCCGGCCGTCAACCCGCTCATCAAGATCATCAACCTCGTGGCGCTGCTGATCGTGCCGCTGCTGCCGATGACCGTCACCGCGCAGAAGCCGGGCGCGCATGCGGCGCCCGCGGCGGCGACCGCTCCCGCTGCCACGCCGGTCATGCCGGCGGCACCTATGGCCGATGCGGCGCCCAGCGCTCCGGCGACGGCGGCCTCGCAGTAGGCTCGCGGCGCTTTCCCGGGCAGCCCGCCACGGCGGGCTGCACTTTCGACGGCCCGCCGCGCGCGGGCCGTTTTCTTGGCACGGTCCGGTCGCGACCGCGTTCCCGGCTGTGGCACAGTCGTCGACGTGCTGCCCCCTTCCCCTCCGACGGCCGCCCGCCGGCCTGGCGCAAGTCCATGGCGCTGAAGTCCACCGTCCGAAAGGCGCGCCTGCAGATCGCCGACATGGACCGCTCGCTCTACGCCGATCACGCGCTGACGCTCGCGCAGCACCCGTCAGAGACCGACGAGCGCCTGATGGTGCGGCTGCTGGCGTTCGCGCTGTTCGTGCCGGCCGACGACCGCGACGGCACGCTGCAGCCCGCCGCCGGCCTGTCCGACGTCGACGAGCCCGACCTCTGGCAGCGCGACCTGACCGGTCGCCTCGTGCAGTGGGTCGAGGTCGGCCAGCCCGACGAACGCCGGCTCGCCCGTGCCTGCGGCCGCGCCGACCGGGTGTGCATCGTCGCCTACGGCAGCTCGGCGGCGCTCTGGTGGGCGGGCCTCGAGGGCGCGGTCGGGCGCCTGCGCGGCCTCGGGGTGTGGCAGCTGCCCTCGTCCCAGAGCCAGGCGCTGGCCGGTCTGGCGGCGCGCTCGATGCAGCTGCAGGTCACCGTCCAGGACGGCCAGGTGTGGGTGAGCGACGAGACCCGCGCCGTCGAGCTGCATCCGGTCGTGCTGAAGGCGCTGCCGGCCACCGGGACCGCTGCGAGATGACGGCGGCACCCTGCGAGGACGACCCGTTCCTCTGGCTCGAGGACGTCGACGGCGAGCGGGCGCTGCAGTGGGTGCGCGCCCGCAGCGACGAGGCCGTCGCCGCGCTGGAATCGGACCCGCGATGCGCCGCGCTGCGCGAGGCCTACCGCGAGGTGCTGGAGTCGAGCGGGCAGATCCCGCAGGTCGTGCGGCGCGGCCCGTGGCTCTACAACCTGTGGCGGGACGCGGGGCACACGCGCGGCCTCTGGCGCCGGACCTCGCTGTCGTCGTACCTGACGCCGGAGCCCGACTGGGAGTCCGTGCTCGACCTCGATGCGCTGGCGCGCGACGAAGGCGAGAACTGGGTGTGGGGCGGCGCCGCGGCGCTCGGCCCGGCCTATCGGCGTGCCCTGGTGATGCTGTCGCGCGGCGGCGCCGACGCCATCGTCGTGCGCGAGTTCGACCTCGTCCAGCGCCGCTTCGTCGACGGCGGCTTCCACGTGCCCGAGGCCAAGACGCAGGTCGCGTGGGCCGACGACGATACGGTCTACATCGGCAGCGACTTCGGCCCCGGCACGCTGACCGACTCCGGCTATCCGCGCTGCATCCGGCGCTGGCGCCGGGGCGAGCCGCTCGCCGAGGCGCCCACGGTCTTCGAGGCCGAACCCGGCGACGTGTCGGCCACGGTGCAGGTCGACCGCACGCCCGGCCACGAACGAACCTGGTTCACGCGCGAGGTCGACTTCTACCGCAATCGCCTGTATCGGCTCGACGCCGGCGGCCGCCTGCGCGAGATCGACAAGCCGCTCGACGCCACGCTGCACCCGTGGCGCGAGCGGCTGCTCGTGCGCCTGCGCAGCGACTGGGATCACCGCGGACGGCGCTGGACGGCCGGCAGCCTGCTCGTCGCCGATGCCGACGGCTGGCTGCATCGCGACGACCCGCGGCCGGAGGTCTTGTTCACCCCGACGCCGGGCAGCGCGCTGGAGTCGTTCGACACCACGCGCAGCAGCGTGCTGCTGGTCGTGATGGAGCATGTCGTCGCGCGCCTCGAGCGCTGCGTGCACGACGGCGCGGGCTGGCGCCGCGAGCCGCTGCCGGCGCCGGCGCACGGCACGTTGTCGGTCACCGCGTTGCACGATCCGCTGCTCGACGACGGACCGGACGGCGACGACCTGGCCGAGGCGCTGCTGCTCCAGCATGGCGGCTTCCTGACACCGGAGACGCTGTACCTCGCGGCCTCGCCAGGACAAGAGCTCGTGCCGCTGAAGGCGCGGCCGACGTTCTTCGACGCCGGCGGCATGTCGGTGGAGCAGCGCTTCGCGCGGTCGGCCGACGGCACCGCGGTGCCCTACTTCGTCGTCCGCCCGCCCGGGGCCGACGACGAGCCCCGCCCGACGCTGCTGTACGGCTACGGCGGCTTCGAGGTGTCCCTGGCGCCGTTCTACTCGGGCGAGATCGGCCGCGGCTGGCTGTCGCGCGGCGGGGTCTTCGTGCTTGCCAACCTGCGCGGCGGCGGTGAGTACGGCCCGGCGTGGCATCAGGCGGCGGTGCGCGAGCACAAGCACCGCAGCCACGACGACCTGATCGCGGTCGCCGAGGCGCTGGTCGCGGACGGCGTCACGACCCCGGCCCGGCTGGGCATCCAGGGCGGCAGCAACGGCGGTCTGCTCGTCGGCGCCGTGATGCTGCAGCGTCCCGATCTGTTCGGCGCGGTCGTGTGTCAGGTGCCGCTGCTCGACATGCGCCGCTACCACCGGCTGCTCGCCGGCGCCTCGTGGATGGCGGAGTACGGGGACCCCGACGATCCGTCGGACTGGTCCTTCATCGGCCGCTACAGCCCCTACCAGCGCCTGGCCGCGCTCCGACCCGGCACGCGCCTGCCGCCGGTGCTGCTGGTCACCTCGACGCGCGACGACCGCGTGCACCCGGGGCATGCGCGCAAGATGGCCGCCCGCATGCGCTCGCTCGGGCACGACGTGACCTACTGGGAGAACGTCGAAGGCGGCCACGGCGGCGCGGCCGACCACGCCCAGCGCGCGCGGATGAAGTCGCTCGAGACCACCTTCCTCTGGCAGCGCCTCGGCGGCTGAACGTCGTTCGGCGTCCCGCATGCTGCACTGGATCGACGAGGACAGCCCGCTGCCTGCCGCGCGCTTCGCGCTCGGCCCGGCGAGCGACGCCCCCGGGCTGGTCGCGGCCGGCGCGCGCGTCACCCCGGCGCGGCTGGAGGAGGCCTACCGCAAGGGCATCTTCCCGTGGTACGGACCCGGGCAGCCCGTGCTCTGGTGGAGCCCCGACCCGCGCATGGTGCTGCCGGTCGACGAGTTCCGCGTGTCGCACTCGATGCGCAAGACGCTGCGCCGGTTCGCGCGCGCGCCGGGCTGCGAGATCCGGTTCGATCACGCCTTCGCGCGCGTCATCCAGGCCTGCGCCGCCACGCCGCGCCCGGGGCAGGACGGCACCTGGATCGTGCCCGAGATGGTGGCCGCCTACACCGAGTGGCATGCCGCGGGTCGCGTGCACAGCGTCGAGACCTGGATCGACGGCACGCTGTGCGGCGGGCTCTACGCCGTGGCGATCGGCCGCATGGTGTTCGGCGAGTCGATGTTCGCGCACCGCACCGATGCGTCGAAGATCGCCCTCGCGGCCCTGGTCGCCTTCTGCCGCCGTCACGGTGTGGCATGGATCGACTGCCAGCAGCGCACCGCGCACCTGGCCTCGTTCGGCGCGCGCGAGGTGCCGCGCCCGGACTTCGAGGCCCACCTCACCCGCAGTCTGGGGAAGCCGGACATCGGCGATTGGTCCTATGATCCGTCGGATTGGCAGTACCTCGGCCTGGATGCCGCGGACGGCCGTCCCCGGCAGGATCCCACCGCGTGACGCACCCGAAGGAGCTTCCGCTCTCGTCGCTGCAGTTCTATGCCACGGCGCCCTATCCGTGCAGCTACCTGCCCGGGCGCCAGGCGCGGTCGCAGGTCGCCACGCCGAGCCACCTGATCCATGCCGACGCCTACTCGGGCCTGGTGGCCAACGGCTTCCGGCGCAGCGGCATGTTCACGTACCGCCCGTACTGCGACGGCTGCCGCGCCTGCGTTCCGCTGCGCGTGCCGGTGTCGTCGTTCCGCGCCAGCCGCAGTCAGCGGCGCGCGTGGACGCAGCACGCCGGCCTGAAGGCGCGGGTGCTGCGCCTGTGCTTCGTGCCCGAGCACTACCAGCTCTACCTGCGCTACCAGTCGGGCCGCCATGCCGGCGGTGGCATGGACCACGACAGCGTCGACCAGTACACGCAGTTCCTGCTGCAGAGCCGCGTCAACTCGCGGCTGGTCGAGTTCCGCGAGCCCGGGCCCGACGGCAGCGTCGGGGCGTTGAAGATGGTGTCCATCCTCGACGTGCTCAACGACGGACTGTCGGCGGTCTACACCTTCTACGAGCCCGAGCCCGGCGCGAGCTACGGCACCTACAGCGTGCTGTGGCAGATCGAGCAGACGCGGTCGCTGAAGCTGCCGCACGTCTACCTCGGCTACTGGATCGCCGAGAGCCCGAAGATGGCCTACAAGGCGCGATTCAGGCCGCATCAGCTCCTGGTCGACGGGCGGTGGGTCGACGCCGGGCCGGCCATCGACGACTGAGGCCAGGTCGCAGGCGGCGCCTCACCCGCCCCGCAGCGCCCAGCGCCCCTCGGGCGAGTCGTCCTCCACCGCAGCGGCACCGTCGTCGCGCAGCTTCAGCAGGTGCGCGAACAGCGAGCGACGGGCCATCGGGTGCAGCGCTGCGGGCACGTCGGCATAGACCTCGGGCAGCAGCTCGTCGATCGTCGCCCCGCCCGGGGCGACGGCGCGCAGCGCCTCGTGCACCCGCGCCTCGCGACGCCGGCGGTGGGCGATCAGCCCCCGCAGCACCGCAGGCGGCTCGGCCACGAGGAAGCCATGGCCCGGGGCCAGCCAGTCGAGATCGACGGCAAGCAGTGCCTCCAGCGCGCGCAGGTACGCCGTCATGTCGCCGTCGGGCGGGTTGATGACCACCGTCGAGCCCTGCATCACGTGGTCGCCGGTGAACAGCAGCCGCTCCTGCTCGAGCAGGAAGCACAGGTGGTTGGAGGCATGTCCCGGCGTGTGGATCACCCGCAGCGAGGCCGCCGGGCCCAGGACGATGCGCTCGCCGTCGGCGAGTTCGCGCGCGGGATCGAAGGTCGGGTCCTGCCACTCGGGGTACCGCGCGCGCCGGCCGTAGACGGGCGCGCCGGTCGCGGCCGCGAGCAGCGCTGCCCCCGGCGAATGATCGCGGTGCGTGTGCGTGACCAGGATGCGCTCGATGCGGCCGGGCGCGGCGGTGAGCAGCGCCTGCACGTGCGCCGGGTCGGCGGGGCCCGGATCGATGACGGTCCAGCCGTGGCCGTCGGGATCACCGACCAGGTAGCTGTTGGTGCCGGGCCCGGTCATCGGCCCGGCGTTCGGGGCCGTGACACGCACGATGCGCGGCGACAGGCGCACCGGCACGCCGGCCACCAGTTCGCACGAGGCGTCGCCGCGCCCGTCGGGGTCCAGCCGTCCGATCTCGGCGTACGGCAGCTCGTCGGGCAGCACCGCGCGCGGCCCGCGCCGCGACATCGCGCGCCGCGGCATGGTCAGCCCTATCGGCCCCCGTCCGGCGCCGAAGGCCAGCGCCGCATCGACGTCGACCGACCGTCCCAGCTCCTCGAGCGTGCGCCGCGTCACCGGCAGCAGCTTGAGCCCGCGGGAAGGATCCAGCGCCTGCTCCGGCGTCAGCCACATCAGGTCCACCGCCTCGCCGCCGTCGGCCGCCGCCTGCTGGCCGGCCGGAGCCCGCACGGCGAAGAAGCGGGTGTCGAAGCGCTTGGGCGTGCCTGGCGGGGTCAGCCAGTGGCTCCAGTAGACGAAGCCGCGCGCATCGAGCCGCAGGCCGAGCGCCCGGCACAGCTCGGCGGCACCGCACTCGCCGCGGTGCAGGCGGCCGCGCCACGAGGCGGCGTGGTCCTCGGGCGGCAGCCGGTCGGGCGTCAGCAGCAGGCCGACTTCCTCGAAGGTCTCGCGCAGCGCCGCGACGACATAGTCGAGCCCGCCTTCGTCGAGTCCGAGCGCGGCGCTCCAGGCCGCGTCGCCGTCCCCGAGGCAGAAGGCGTGCGCGTCGCGGTCGCGCACATCGACGACCCCTCCGGGAAACACGGCCGCGCCGCTGCGCAGGTCGCCGTCGCGCTCGGCGCGACGCAGCATCAGCACCTCGAGGCCGGCATCGCCGTCGCGCAGCAGCAGCAGCGACGCCGCCGGTCGCGCGTCGGGCGGAAGCCGGTAGCCCGGCGCGGTCACCGGGCCACCCCGCTGGCGAGCAACGCGTCGATCCCGGCCGCGTCCCATCCGGCCTCGGCCAGCACCTCGCGCGTGTGCGCGCCGGTTCTCGGCGCCGGCGTCGGCGGCGGCGGCCGGCTGCGCGAGAAGCGGGGCGCCGGCCCCGGCTGCACGACGCCGTCGACGGCGACGAACGCCTCGCGCGACCTGGCATGCCGATGACGCGGCGCCTCGTCGAACGCCAGCACCGGGGCGACGCAGGCATCCGTGCCTTCGAGGTCGGCACACCAGGCGTCGCGCGTCCGCGTGCGCAGCCGCTCGGCAATCGCCTGCCGCATCTGCGGCCAGGTGCGGCGGTCGTACTGGCGCCGCACGAAGGCGTCATCGAGCCCGATCCGAGCGGCGAACTCGGCGAAGAACTTCGGCTCCAGCGGCGCCACCGACAGCCAGCGCCCGTCGGCCGTCTCGTAGGCGGCGTAGAACGGCGCGCCGCCGTCGAGCAGGTTCTCGCCGCGCGGCGCCCCCCAGGCACCGCCGGCCTGCAGACCGTAGAAGATCGACGCCAGCGATGCCGCCCCGTCGACCATCGCGGCGTCGACGACCTGCCCGCGCCCGGATCGGCCGCGCTCGAACAGCGCTGCGAGCAGGCCGAAGGCCAGGTACAGCGCGCCGCCGCCGTAGTCACCGACCAGGTTCAGCGGCGGCACCGGTGCGCCGCCGGCGGGCCCGATGGCGTGCAGCACGCCGCTGAGCGCGATGTAGTTGAGGTCGTGGCCGGCCGCCTGCGCGAGCGGCCCGTCCTGTCCGTATCCGGTCATACGGCCGTAGACCAGGCGCGGGTTGCGCGCCAGGCAGACGTCGGGCCCGAGGCCGAGACGTTCGGCGACACCGGGCCGGAAGCCCTCGATCAGCGCGTCCGCGCCGTCGATCAGCCGCAGAACGGCGTCGCGACCCGCCGGGGCCTTCAGGTCGATCGCCACCGAGCGCCGGCTGCGCCCGTTGACGTCGTGCCGCGGATCGACCGGGACGCCCAGCCCGCTCGGCTCGAGCCGGTCGACGCGCACCACGTCGGCGCCCAGGTCGGCCAGCAGCATGGCGCACATCGGCCCGGGGCCGATGCTTGCCAGTTCGATCACGCGCAATCCGTGCAGGGGGCCCGAAGACATCGTGCAGTCGCTCCGCGGCGGGCCGATCCGGCCCGGGCTGCCGAGTGTGCACGACGCCGCGCCGCCCGGCCGGCGGTGCAATCCCCGCCCACCGAGGCTGCGTCAGGAGCCCGGCCAGCGCATCCCGGGCGTTCCGGCCGGCAGGAATACCGGGGCCGACGCCGCGGCGGCGGCGGGCAGCGCGGTGCGCTCGCGCGTCTCGCGGTCGATGTCGGCCCGCAGCACGTCGACCAGCAGCGCCAGCTCGGCGCACATCGCCTCGACGAGGTCGTCGGTCGAGACGATGCCCGCGAGCCGTCCGTCGTCGCCGACGACGAGCAGCCTGCGTACCCCAGCCTCCTTCATCCGCGCCAGCGCCTCGCCGGCGTCGCTGCCGGCCCCCACCGCCACCAACTCGCCCTGGGCGATCTCGCCCACCGCGGTCGCGGCCGGGTCGAACCCGCGCGCCACGGCCTCGACGACGATGTCGCGGTCGGTGACCACGCCGACGACACGCGATTCGCTGCCTTCGCGCGCCGTCACGACCAGCAGACCGACGTGATGCTCGCGCATCCGCCGCGCGGCGTCGACGATCGGCGAGACCTGGGCGATGCCGTGGACGGGCCGTTTCAAAATCGAGTCGATGCGCATCTCGAAAACCCCCTTGCCGCTGCGCCGCCGCCGGAGGCGCCGGATCGCGTAGCCGCCATGCCCAAGCTAACCCCGCCGCCCTGCGCTGCGCTTGATCCGCCGCAACGGGCGCCCGCCCGCGGCCACGCGGCGACCAACGCGCCGCACGGGAGCGCCGCACGCGTGCGACACGGCGCCGCTGAGCCGGCGGCGCGGCTCTTCGTCGCCTGCTGGCCGGGGCCGGCGACACGCCGAGCGATCGTCGACTGGCGCGACCTCTGGCGCTGGCCAGGCGGCACGCGGCCGGTGCCCGATGCGCAACTGCACCTGACGCTGCACTTCATCGGCGCCGTGCCGCGTGCGCGCGTGCCCGAGGTTGCCGAGGGCCTGCAGATGCGCTTCGAAGGCTTCGTCGTCGGCGGCGGCTCGGCGGAGGTCTGGCGCGGCGGCGTCGCGGTGCTGCGGCTCGCCGAAGAGCCCCCGGCGCTGCGCGCATTGCACGAAGCGCTCGGCCGGGCGATCGACTCGCTCGGCCTGCCGGTCGAACGGCGCCGGTTCACGCCGCACGTCACGCTGGCGCGCCACGCCGCGGGGGCCTGGGCCCCGCAGGCGCCGGCCGCGCTGACCTGGCCGGTGCGCGGCTACCGGCTCGTCGAGTCGCTGCCGCAGGGGCGCGGGTATCGCGCCGTCCGCGTCTACCGCTGAGCGCCTGCCGGCGCGCATCAGCTGCCGACGTTCTCCCAGTCGACCCAGTCCACCGGGTGCACCGCGAGGAAATCGCGCACCGCGGCGCCCATCGTCGGATGGAAGCGCCCGCCGCCCAGCCGCTCGAAGAGCCCGAACCGCTTGAGCTTGTCCTTCACCGGGTCCTTCATCTCGGCGAAGTGCAGTTCGACGCCCGCGGCCGCGAGACGGTCGTGCAGCTCGGACAGCATGTCGGCCGAGGTCACGTCGACGCTGGTCACCGGCTCGGCGGCGACGATCAGCCGGTGCACCCTCGTCGGCGACGCATCGACCGCGTCGAGCACGCGATCGCTGAACAGCTCGGCATTGGCGAAGAACAGCGGCGCGTCCCAGCGGAACAGCACGAGGCCCGGGATGCGCCGCGCGTCCGGGTAGCGCGACACGTCGTGGTAGCCGCGCACGCCCTCGGCGCGGCCGAGCACCGCCGAGTGCGGCCGCCAGCCGTCCCAGAGAAACTCGATCACCGCGATCACGATGGCGAGCCCGATGCCCTCGATCACCCCGAACACCGCGACCCCGGCGGTGCAGCCCAGCGAGAGCCAGAACTCCCAGGGCTGGATGCGCCGGATGCGCAGCAGGTCGCGCACCTCGAAGAGCCCGAGCGCGGCGACGATCACGACCGCAGCCAGCGCCGGCGTCGGGAGATGGCGCAGCATCTCCGGCGCGAAAAGCAGCAGCGCGGCCACCGCAAGCGCGCCGACGACGCCGGCGAGCTGGGTGCGCGCACCGGCGGCCTCGGCGACCGGCGTGCGCGACGAACTGCTGCTGATCGCGAAGCCCTGGAACAGGCCGGCCGCCACGTTCGCGGCGCCGAGCGCGACCATCTCCTGGTCGGGATCCGCCGGCCGCCGCAGGCGCGCCGCGTAGCTGCGCGCGAGGACGCTCGTGTCGGCGAACGAGACGAGCGCGATGGCCAGCCCCCCCAGCACCACCGGGCCCAGGTCCTCGGGCCGGATCCAGGGCAGGGCGAACCCGGGCAGCCCCTGCGGCAGCGCGCCGAGCACCTGCACGCCGTGTCGCGTGTCCAGCTCCAGCGCGCCGACGACGACCGTCGCCGCGACGACGGCGATGAGCAGCCCCGGCAGCCGCGGCCAGCGCGCCAGCGCCAGCAGCAGCGCGAGCGTGCCCAGCCCGATCGCCAGTGCCGCCGGCTGGGTCGCGCCCGCGGCGACGGCGCGGCCGATCTGCAGCAGGCTCTCGACCGGCCCCCCTCCCTCGACCGAGAACCCGCCGAGCTTGGGCAGCTGGCTGATCAGCACGGTGAGCGCGATGCCGTTCATGTAGCCGTGGCGGATCGGCGTCGACAGCAGCTCGGTGACGAAGCCCAGCCGCAGCAGGCCGGCGACGATGCAGACGCCGCCGGCGACCAGCGCCATCGCGCCCCCCAGCGCCACGGCACGCGCCGGGTCGCCCACGGACAGCGGCAGCACCACCGCGAGGATCAGCGCGGCGAGCGAAGAGTCCGGCCCGAGCACCAGGATGCGGCTGGGCCCGAACAACGCGTAGACGAGCAGCGGCACGACGGTGGCGTACAGGCCGTGGATGCCCGGCAGACCGGAAGCCACGGCGTAGGCGACGCCGACCGGCACCAGCATCGCGGTCAGCACGAGCCCGGCGACGATGTCGTGACGCAGCCACGACGCCTCGTAGTCGAGCAGGGTCGCGAGGCCCGGAAGCCTGCGGCGCCAGCCGCGGGGCCGGGGCGGCCGCAGGCGCGCGCGGGCCGCGGCATCGCCGGACGCGGACTCGACGCCTGCGTCGCCTGCCGGGCCGGCGGATGCCGGCGACGCCGAGGAATCGTTCGGGCCCATCACTGGCGGGAGAGCATAGCGCCCGCTCCGGCCCCGCTATGCTCGGCCGCATGTACGAGATCACCTTCGGCCTCTCGCGCGAGCCGTTCTCGGTCGCGCCGGACCCGCGGTTCCTGTACCTGAGCCGGCGCCACCGCGAGGCGCTCGCGCACCTGAGCTACGGGCTGCGCGGCGGCGGCGGCTTCGTGCTGCTGACCGGCGAGATCGGTGCCGGCAAGACGACGGTCTGGCGCACCTTCCTCGAGCAGCTCCCGCCCGGCTTCGACGTGGCCTACGTCGTCAACCCGCGCCTGCCGGTGCCGGCGCTGCTGGCACGCGTCTGCGAGGACCTGCGGGTCGAGCTCGCCGCGGGCGCCGACGCGATCGATGCGCTGCACGGCCACCTGCTGCTCACGCACGCGCAGGAGCGCCGCACGCTGATCGTCGTCGACGAGGCCCAGGCGCTGTCGATCGAGGCGCTCGAGGCGCTGCGGCTGCTGACCAACCTGGTCACCGGCGACCGCAAGCTGGTGCAGGTGCTGCTGATCGGCCAGCCCGAGCTGCGCCAGATGCTCGAGCAGCCAGAGCTCGAGCCCGTGGCGCAGCGGGTGGTGTCCCGCTTCCACCTGCCGGCGTTGAGCGAGCTCGAGACCACCGGCTACATCACCCACCGCCTCACCGTCGCCGGCCTGATGGGGCCGCTGCCCTTCGACGACCCGGCGCTCGCGCGCATCCACGAGCTCTGCGGCGGCATCCCGCGGCGCATCAACGTGCTGTGCGACCGCGCGCTGCTGGGCGCGCACCTCGCAGGCACGCGCACCGTCACGCGCGAGTTCGTCGACCGCGCGGCACAGGAGGTCTTCGGTCGGCGTCCCGACCGCGCGTCGGCATCGCCGTGGCCGACGCGGCTGGCCGGCGCAGGGCTGGCGGCGGTGCTGGTGGCCGGGCTGGCGCTGATCGCCACGCCGTGGTGGCGGGCCGCCGACGAGTGGCCGCGCGCGGGCGCCCCGGTACCTGCCGCGGCCACGGCGACGGCAGCGCCAGCGGTCGATCGCGCCTCGGCGGTGGTCGCTCCCGCGCCCGCCGCGGCCGAGCCCGCCGGGCCAGCTCCCGCGACGACGGGCTCGCTGGCCGCGGTCGTGGCCGCGGCACCGCCGGACGAGGCTGCCGGCTGGCGCGCATTGGGGCTCGCCTGGGGTGTCCAGTTGGCCGAGGCCGACCCGTGTGGCGACGCGGCGCTGCGGC
>JALORQ010000070.1 GCA_025458805.1 Rubrivivax sp. | reverse complement strand
TCCCGTGCGCGTGGTCAACGGCACGCCGTCGGACTGCGTGCACGTCGCGCTCACCGGGCTCCTCGGGCATCGCCCCGACCTCGTGCTGTCGGGCATCAACAACGGCGCCAACATGGGCGACGACACGCTGTACTCGGGCACCGTGGCCGCCGCGATGGAGGGCTACCTGTTCGGCATCCCGGCGATCGCCTTCTCGCTCGTCGACAAGGGGTGGCAGCACCTCGACGCGGCCGCGGCGACGGCGCGCGCCGTGGTCGACCAGGTGCTCGCCGGCGCGGCGCCTGCCGGCCCCTGGCTGCTGAACGTCAACATTCCCAACCGCGACGACGCGTCGGCGCGGCCCCGGTGCGTGACGCGCCTGGGCCGGCGGCACGCCAGCGAGCCCGTGATCCGGCAGCTCAACCCGCGCGGCGAGACGATGTACTGGATCGGGCCCGCCGGCGACGCGCGCGAGGCCGGCGAGGGCACCGACTTCCATGCCGCCGCGGCGGGATTCGTCTCGATCACGCCGCTCCAGGTCGATCTGACCGACCACGCGCAGCGTGCGGGCTGGGCGGCGCGCCTGTCCGTGCCCCTGGCATGACGCGCCCGGCGCGCCGGGCGCGCTTTCCGGCTGCGCTCGGCACGGCACCCGCCGGCGCGGCAGCCGACGACCGGCTGCTGCGGCCGCAACGTCCGCTGCAGGATGCGGCGCGCGATGCCGCGCGGCGCGCGGCGCCCCAGGGACTCGGTCTCGATTCCGAGCGCGTGCGCGCGCGCATGGTCGAGCGGCTGCGCACGGCCGGCATCGCCTGCGAGCCGGTGCTCCAGGCTCTCGCCGCGGTGCCGCGGCATCTTCGTCGACAGCGCGCTTGCCACCCAGGCCTACGAGGACACCAGCCTGCCGATCGGGCACGGTCAGACGATCTCGAAGCCCTCGGTCGTGGCGCGCATGCTCGCGCTGCTTTTCGAGGGCGAGACGGCACGGGCCACCGGCTCGCTCGGACGCGTGCTCGAGATCGGCACCGGGTGCGGATACCAGGCGGCGCTGCTGGCCCGACTCGGGCGCGGCGTGGTGTCGATCGAGCGACTGCGTCCGCTGCACGAGAAGGCGCGCCAGCACCTGCGCGAGGTCCACGCGGCCCCGGTGCGGCTGCTGCACGGCGACGGCCGGCTCGGCCATGCCCCGGCTGCACCGTACGACAGCATCGTGGCCGCGGCCGGCGGCGACGACCTGCCCGAGGCCTGGCTCGACCAGCTCGCACCCGGCGGGAGGCTGGTGGCGCCGGTCCACGACGGTGGCGGGGGAGGGCAGGTGCTGGTCGTCGTCGACCGGGTCGGGGACGGCCTTCAGCGCCGTCGGCTCGAGGGGGTTCACTTCGTCCCCCTAAAATCCGGGACGGCATGAGACGCATCGATCCCGCGGCGGCGACCGGCCGCGCCGTCCGCGCGCTGTTCGCGCTCGTGGCCGCCGTCTTGCTCGCCGGATGCGCCGGACCGAAGGCCAAGGCGCCGGTCGAGCAGCGTCCCGCGGGCAGCCGCCCGGCCGCGCAGGCTCCCGCGTCGGGTCCGCCCCCCGCGCCCGCATCCGACGTTGCAACCGACGGCGCACCGGCGGCGGCCGACGCGGCCGGCCGGCCCGGCTTCTACACGGTGCGGCCCGGCGACACGCTGATCCGCATCGCGCTCGACAACGGCCAGAACTGGCGCGACGTCGCGCGCTGGAACAACCTGGACAACCCGAACCTGATCGAGGTCGGCCAGGTGCTTCGGGTCGTGCCGCCCGGCGTCGAGGCCGCGGCCGCGACCTCGCGGCCGGTGACGCCGCCGACGCGTACGGACGCGCGCCCGCTTCCGCCGGGCGAGAGCTCGGCTGCGGCCCCGCAGGGCACCGCCGGTCCGGTCGCAACGCCCGCGGCGTCCGCCGCGACGTCGTCCCCGAGCGCGGCGCCGCAGCCGCCCATCGTCGAACGCGAGACCGACGCCGACATCCAGTGGGCGTGGCCCGCCGCCGGTGTGGTCACCGTGGCCTTCGAGGAGGGCCGCAGCAAGGGCCTGGGCATCGGCGGGCGTGCGGGCGATCCGGTGCTGGCCGCAGCCGACGGCCGCGTCGTCTACGCCGGCTCCGGGCTGCGCGGATACGGCAACCTGGTCATCATCAAGCACAACAACACGTTCCTGTCCGCGTACGCGCACAACCAGGTGCTGCTGGTGCGCGAGGATCAGGCGGTGCGCCGCGGCCAGAAGATCGCCGAGATGGGATCGACCGACAGCGACCGCGTGCAGCTCCACTTCGAGATCCGCCGGCAGGGCCGGCCCGTCGACCCGGTCCGCCTGCTGCCGCCGCGCTGAGTCGCGCCTGGCCTTGCGGGGTCGTGCCCCCCGCGTTTCCCTGCAGTGCGGCCCCACGGGCCGCTCGCTAGCATGCCGCGCGGCCCGGTCGGCCCGGTGGAGTGCTCTTGCAGCTTCTGCAGCTCGTGATCAGCGGCATCGCGCAAGGCTGCATCTACGGGCTGATCGCGCTGGGCTTCGTGCTCATCTACAAGGCCACCGAGACGGTCAGCTTCGCCCAGGGCGACCTGATGATGCTGGGCGCCTTCGTCGGCCTCGTGCTGATGACGATGCTCGGCTTCCCGTACTGGCTGTCGGTGCCGAGCGCGATCGCCGCGATGGCGGTCCTGGGCCTCGCGGCCGAGCGCGCGGTGATCCGGCCGATCCTCGGCCAGCCGGCCTTCTCGATCGTGATGCTCACCATCGGCATCGGCTACGTCGTGCGCGGGCTGGTGACGATGATCCCGGGCATCGGCACCGAGACCCACGTGCTGCCGGTGCCGTACAAGGACGCCACGATCGCCGCCGGCGGCCTCGTTCTCAACGTCGAGCAGCTCGTCGTCATCGGCGCGACCGCGCTGCTGTGCGGCGCGCTGTTCGCGCTCTTCCGCTACAGCCGCGTCGGCATCGCGATGCAGGCCGCGTCGCAGAACCAGCTCGCCGCGTACTACATGGGCATACCGGTGCAGCGTCTCAACGGGGTGGTCTGGGCGCTCGCGGCCGCGGTGGCGGCGATCGCCGGGCTGCTGCTGGCGCCGATCACGTTCGTGCACGCCAACCTCGGCTTCATCGGGCTCAAGGCGTTCCCGGCCGCGGTGGTGGGCGGCTTCGGCAGCCTGCCCGGGGCCATCGTCGGCGGGCTGATCATCGGCGTCGTCGAGTCGCTCGCCGGCTTCTACCTGCCCGAGGGCTTCAAGGACGTCGCCGCCTACGTCGTCGTGCTGCTGATGCTGATGCTGCGGCCCAACGGGCTGTTCGGCGAGAACCTGCGCAAGAAGGTGTAGCCGGACGATGCGCTTCGTCTTCAAGACCCGCTACGAGCAGGACATCGCGCTGGCCAGGCACGGCGGCCACCGGTTCTGGTACTCGCTGCTCGTTGCCGCGCTCGTCACCGCGCCCTGGTGGCTCGAGGACTACGGGCTCGCCCAGCTCACCTTCATCCTCATCTACGGCGTCGTCGGCCTCGGCCTCATGCTGCTGGCGGGCTTCACGGGGCTGTTCTCGATCGGGCACGCCGCCTTTCTCGGCGTCGGCGCGTATACGCAGGCCGTGCTGGCCGCGCAGGGCTGGCCGTTCCCGCTGTCGCTCGCGGCGGCGGCGGCGCTGTCGGCGGCGGTCGGTGCCGTGGTCGGGCTGCCGGCGCTGCGCGTCAAGGGCATCTACCTGGGCATCGCGACGCTCGCCTTCGGCTTCATCGTCGAGGAGGTGCTGGCGCGCTGGGAGAGCGTCACCGGCGGCAACTCGGGCAAGCCGGTCGGCAGCCTGCAGATGTTCGGCTGGGTCGCCGACAGCGGGGCGGAGTTCTACCTCGTCTGTCTGGCCGTCGCCGTGGCGTGCACGCTGGCCGTGCTCAACCTGCTGCGCAGCCCGACCGGGCGCGCGTTCGTCGCGATCCGCGACAGCGAGATCTCCGCGCAGAGCATGGGCATCCACCTCGCCTACTACAAGACGCTGAGCTTCGCGATCAGCGCGGCACTGGCCGGCATCGGCGGCGCGCTGTACGCGCACATGATCCGGTTCCTCAGCCCCGACCAGTTCAACATCATCCAGTCGATCGACCTGCTGCTGATGGTCGTGATCGGCGGGCTGGGCAGCGTGCACGGCGCGTTCCTGGGCGCGGCCTTCCTGATCGGGATGCCGCAGGCGATCAGCGCGTTCAAGGACTTCCTGCCCGACGCCATCGGCCAGGCACCCGGGCTGAAGTCGGTCGTCTACGGGCTGGTGCTGATCCTGTTCGTGCTCTTCGAGCCGATGGGGCTCTACGGCCGCTGGCTCAAGGTCCGCGCGTGGTTCCAGCTGTTCCCCTTCTACCGCAAGGGCATGTTCAGGCGGCAGAAGGCCTTCCAGAAGTCCGACCGCCTGCGATGAGTCCCGCCGACCTCACCGGCCCGCTGCTCGAGGCGCGCGACCTGCAGGTGCGCTTCGGTGGCGTGCTGGCCGTCGACCGCGTGAGCTTCGACGTGCAGCGCGGCGAGGTGTTCACGCTGATCGGCCCGAACGGCGCCGGCAAGACGACGGTGTTCAACCTGATCAGCCGCATCTACACGCCGAGCGCCGGCCGCATCGTCTACGACGGGCGTTCGCTGCTCGACGTGCCGCCGCACGGCGTCGCGGCGCTCGGCATCGCGCGCACGTTCCAGAACATCGAGCTGTTCGAACACGCCACCGTGCTGCACAACCTGCTCATCGGCCGTCACGTCCACCACCCTCGGCGCCTGTGGAGCGAGATCCTGTTCTCCCGCGACGTGCGCGCCGCCGAGGTCGAGACCCGGCGCAAGGTCGAGGAGGTGATCGAGTTCCTCGACCTGCAGCACTACCGCGACACGATGGTCGCCGGCCTGCCGTACGGTGTGCGCAAGGTCGTCGAGCTGGCGCGCGCGCTCGCCACCGGACCGCGGCTGCTGCTGCTCGACGAGCCCTCGTCCGGGCTCAACGTCGAGGAGACCGACGACATGGCGTTCTGGATCCAGGACATCCGCGACGACCTGGGCATCACCGTGCTGATGGTCGAGCACGACATGGCGCTCGTCAGCCGCGTCTCGGACCGCGTGCTGGCGATGAACCAGGGCCAGGTGCTGGCGCTCGGCTCCCCGGCCGAAGTGCAGGCACACCCCGGCGTCGTCGAGGCCTACCTCGGCGCGTCGGACGACGCGTCGTCGCTGCGCCGGGCCGATGCCGAGGTCGTGCGGAGGCGGACATGAGCGGCGAGGGCACGACCATCCTCGAGCTGAAGAACGTCGAGAGCGCCTACGGCCCGATCAAGGCGATCCGGGGTGTCAGCCTGAGGGTGCAGGACGGCGAGATCGTCACCGTGCTCGGCAGCAACGGCGCCGGCAAGACGACGATCCTCAAGACCATCAGCGGCATCATCGACCCGCGCAAGGGCAGCGTCGAGTTCGCCGGCGAGAGCATCACCGCGCTCGACCCGTCGCTCATCGTGCGCAAGGGGCTCGTCCAGGTGCCGGAGGGCCGCGAGGTGTTCCCGCTGCTCACGGTGCGCGAGAACCTGCTGATGGGCGCCTACACGCGCGCCGACCGCGACGCCGTCGCGCGCGACATCGAGATGGTCTACGCCTACTTCCCGATCCTGCGCGAGCGCGCGCGGCAGGAGGCCGGGCTGCTGTCGGGCGGGCAGCAGCAGATGCTGGCCATCAGCCGCGCGCTGATGGCCCGCCCGCGGCTGATCCTGCTCGACGAGCCGAGCCTGGGGCTGTCGCCGAAGCTGACCAAGGAGATCTTCGAGATCGTCGTGCGCATCAATCGCGAGCGCGGGACGACCATGCTGCTGGTCGAGCAGAACGCGAACATGGCGCTCAATGCGGCCGACCACGGCTACGTCCTCGAGAACGGCCGCATCGTGATGGACGACAGCTGCGACCGCCTGCGCGAGAAGGAGGACATCAAGGAGTTCTACCTCGGCATGAAGCAGGCCGGCGCGCGCGGCGAGCGGCGCTGGAAGAAGAAGAAGACGTGGCGCTGAGACGGCGGGGGTGACGCATGCCGAATCTCTGGGACATCGCCGAGTTGCAGCCGGGCACCGATGCCGGCCCGCCGGGGGAGACCGTGCCGGCGGTCTTCTGGAGCGCCGTGCAGCAGCGGTGCGACCTCGTCTGGCTGCGCGCCAAGCAACTGGGCATCTGGCGCGCGTGGACCTGGGCGCAGGTGGGGGACGCGGTGCGCGAGGTGGCCTGCGGTCTGATGGCGATCGGGCTTCAGCCGGGCGAACGTGTCTCGATCCTCTCCAACACGGTGGTCGAATGGGTCTTCGCCGACATCGGCGTGATGAGCGCCGGCGGGGTCTCCAACGGCATCTACCCGACGGATTCGGCGTCGCAGGTGCACTACCTGTGCGAGGACTCGGCCAGCGCGGTGCTGTTCGTCGAGAACGAGGAGCAGCTCGACAAGGCCCTCGAGGTGCGCGCCGCGCTGCCGCGGCTGCGCCACATCGTCGTCTTCGACATGACCGGGCTGCATCGCTTCGCCGATCCGCAGGTGATCTCGTTCGACGAGCTGCGCCGTCTCGGGCGCGATCTCGATGCGCGGCAGCCCCAGGCGATGCGGCAGCGGCTGGACGCGATCGACCCCGGCGCGCTCGCGATCCTCGTGTACACCTCGGGCACGACCGGCAAGCCCAAGGGCGCGATGCACAGCCACCGCGGTCTCGTCTACCAGATGCGCGCGCTGCAGCAGCTGCTCGCGACCTCGACGGACGACGAGCGGATGTGCTTCCTGCCGCTGTGCCACATCGCCGAACGCATGGGCGGCGAGTTCGCGGCGATCTGTTCGGGCGCGAAGCTCAACTTCGTCGAGGACCCGAACACGATCGCCGAGAACGTGCAGGAGGTGTCGCCGACCTTCATGATCGCGGTGCCGCGGGTCTGGGAGAAGTTCTACTCGTCGGTGATGCTGGCGATCAGGGAGTCGACGCGGCTGCAGCAGCTTGCCTATGCGTGGAGCATCGGCATCGGCTCGCGCGTCGCCGAGCGCGTGCTGGCCGGGCAGCCGGTGCCGGCCACGCTGAAGGCGCGGTTCCTTCTGGCGCGAGCCCTCGCGCTCGACAACGTCTGCAAGCTGCTCGGCCTGTCGAAGGCGCGGCTGTGCCTGACCGGCGCCGCGCCGATCTCGCCGGACCTCATCCGCTGGTACCTCGCGCTCGGGGTGCCGATGCTCGAGGTCTGGGGCATGACCGAGACGGCGGGACTGTCGACCTGGATGCCGCCGCACCGCATGCGCCCGGGTTCGATCGGCGTGGCGGCGCCGGCCAACGAAGTGCGCGTCGACCCGGCGACCGGCGAGATCCTCGTGCGCGGCCCGAACGTCTTCATGGGCTACCTGAACCAGCCCGAGAAGACCGCCGAGACGATCGACGCCGACGGCTGGCTGCACACCGGAGACGTCGGCACGGTCGACGCGGAAGGGTACTTCCGGATCACCGACCGCATGAAGGACATCATCATCACCGCGGGCGGCAAGAACGTCACGCCCAGCGAATGGGAGAACGAGCTCAAGTTCTCGCCCTACGTCACCGACGCCGTGGTCGTCGGCGACAAGCGCGCGTTCCTCACCGCGCTGATCATGATCGACCAGGAGAACGTCGAGAAGTTCGCCCAGGACCACGACGTGCCGTTCTCCAACTACGCGAGCCTGACCCGCGCGCGCGAGGTGCAGGAGCTGATCCAGGGCGAGATCGACAAGGTCAATGCCAAGTTCGCGCGTGTCGAGCAGATCAAGGCCTTCCGCCTCCTCGAGACGCAGCTCGGCGCCGAGGACGAGGAGCTGACGCCGACGATGAAGCTCAAGCGCAAGTTCGTCGAGAAGAAGTACTCGGCGCTCATCGAGTCGATGTACGGCGGCCGCGCCTAGAGCGGCAGACAACCAGGAGACGAGGCATGAAGCAGGTGTTGAAGGGTCTGGCGGCCGCGGCGGCGCTGGCGGCGTCGGCGGGCGCGGCCTGGGCGCAGGCGGCGCAGGGCGTGACCAGGGACGAGATCGTCATCGGGTCGATCCAGGACCTGTCGGGGCCGATCGCCGGCTTCGGCAAGCAGGTGCGGCTGGGCATGCTGCTGCGCGTCGACGAGGTCAACGAGCAGGGCGGGATCCACGGTCGCCGGCTGCGTCTTCAGGTCGAGGACTCGGCCTACGACCCGCGCAAGGCGGTGCTCGCGGCGCAGAAGCTCGTCAACCAGGACAGGATCTTCGCGATGGTCGCCCACATCGGCACCGCGCAGAACATGGCGGCGATGCCGGTGCAGTTCGAGAAGAACGTCTTCAACTTCTTCCCCGTGACCGCGGCGCGCGAGATGTACGAGCCGTTCCACCGGCTGAAGTACTCGTTCGCCGCCACCTACTACGACCAGATGCGCATCGCCGCACCGCGCCTCTTCAAGGAGAAGGGCGCGAAGAAGGCCTGCGCGCTGCACCAGGACGACGAGTTCGGACTCGAGGTGCTGCGCGGCGCCGAGGCCGGGCTCAAGACCATCGGCGTCGAAGTCGCCGAGAAGACCACCTACAAGCGCGGCGCCACCGACTTCTCGAGCCAGGTCGCACGGCTGAAGGCGGCGAACTGCGACTTCGTCGTGCTGGGCACCATCATCCGCGAGACCATCGGCACGATCGGCGAGAGCCGCAAGACGGGCTTCAGTCCGACCTTCCTCGGCTCGAGCGCCGCCTACACCGACCTGATCCACAAGCTCGGCGGCAAGGCGATGGACGGGCTGTACGCGACGATGACCGTGCAGCACCCTTACCTCGACGACGCCTCGCAGCCGGTGCGCTTCTGGGCGACCAAGTACAAGACCAAGTTCAACGAGGATCCGACGGTGTTCTCGGTCTACGGCTACAACGCCATCGATGCGTTCGTGCGCGCTGCGCAGAAGGCGGGGCCGGCGCTCACTGCAGACAGCTTCATCAAGGCGATGGACACCATGGTGATCCCGCCGGACATCTTCGGCAGCGCGGAGGCGAGGTTCGGCCCGCAGAAGCGTCTGGGCAGCGACCTGTCGCGCCTGTCGCAACTGCAGGACGGACGCTGGAAGGTGGTCAGCGACTACCTCAAGCCCTGAGCCGAGCGGGCACCGGCGTGCGGCGCCGGTGCCTGGCGCGGCCGGGATAATCGGCCGCATGACGAGCGCAGAGGAGTGGCTCGAGGTCGAGTCGCTCGACCTCGACGGCCAGGGGGTCGCGCATCGGCGCGCCGGCGAGGGCGCGGGCAAGGTCGTCTTCGTCGAGGGCGCGCTTCCCGGCGAACGGGTTCGCGTCCAGGTCGTGCGGCGAAAGAACCAGTGGGAGCAGGGCGCAGCGGTCGAGATCGACCGCCCGAGCCCGCAGCGTGTCGCGCCCGGCTGCCCGCACTTCGGGCTGCACGTGGGGGCCTGCGGCGGCTGCAAGATGCAGCACCTGCACCCTGCGGCGCAGGTGGCCGTGAAGCAGCGGGTGCTCGAGGACAACCTGCGCCACCTCGCGAAGGTGGTGCCCGAGCGCATGCTGCGGCCGATCGAGGGCCCCGCCTGGGGCTACCGCTGGCGCGCGCGACTGTCGGTGCGGCACGTGGCGCGCAAGGGGGTGGTGCTCGTCGGCTTCCACGAGCGCAAGTCGCGCTACGTCGCGGACATGACGCGCTGCCCCGTGCTGCCGCCGCGGGTCGACGCGATGCTGCCGGCGCTGCGGTCGCTGGTCGGCGAGATGGACGCCCGCGACCGGCTGCCGCAGATCGAGCTCGCCGTCGGCGAGTCGGCGTCCGGCACCGTAATCGCGCTGGTGCTGCGGCACCTGCAGCCGATGGGCGATGCCGATCGGGCGCGGCTGCGGGCCTTCGCCGACGAGCACGGTGTGCAGTGGTGGCTGCAGCCGCGCGGGCCGGACTCGGTGCACCGGCTCGACGACGACGGCCCCGAGCTGGCCTATGCGCTGCCGGCGTTCGGCTTGACGATCCCGTTCCGGCCGACCGACTTCACGCAAGTCAACCCCGCGATCAACCGCGTCCTGGTGGATCGGGCGGTGCGGCTGCTCGACCCGCAGCCCCGCGAGCGCGTGATCGACTGGTTCTGCGGGCTGGGGAACTTCACGCTGCCGCTCGCCACCCGCTGCCACGAGGTGCTCGGGATCGAGGGCAGCGAGGCGCTGGTTCAGCGCGCGCTCGAGAACGCCGCGCGCAGCGGTCTCGCGGCCCGCACGAGCTTCATGGTCCGAAACCTGTTCGACATCGACGCCGGCGCGCTGCAGTCGCTGGGGCGGGCCGATCGCTGGCTGGTGGACCCGCCGCGCGAGGGCGCCTTCGCGCTCGTCAAGGCGCTCGTCGATGTGCAGGCGCAGGCCGCGCCCGACTGGTCACCGCCGCGGCGCATCGTCTACGTCAGCTGCAACCCGGCCACGCTGGCGCGCGACGCCGGGCTGCTCGTGCACCAGGGTGGTTGGCAGTGCAGCGCGGCGGGCGTCGTCAACATGTTCCCGCACACGGCGCACGTCGAGTCGGTCGCGGTCTTCGATCGGGCGCCATCCTGCGCCTGAGCCGGCCGGCGCCCCAAAACGACGGCGGGGCCCGAAGGCCCCGCCATCAAGCACCGTCGGCCGGTCTCAGTCGTCGCTGCCGCCGAAGATGCCGAACATCGCCAGCAGGCTCTGGAAGACGTTGTAGATGCTCAGGTAGACGCCCAGCGTCGCCGTGATGTAGTTGGTCTCCTGGCCGTCCTGGACCCGCTTGAGGTCGTACAGGATGAACAGCGAGAAGATGCCGATCGCCAGCACCGCCAGCGTGATCATCAGCGCACTGCTCTGGATGAAGAAGTTCGCGATCCCGGCGACGAGCAGCATGATCGCGCCGATGAACAGGAACTTGCCCATGTTCGTCAGGTCGCGCTTGATGATGCTCGACAGCGACGCCATCCCCAGGAAGATGGCGGCTGTGCCCGCGAACGCCATCATGATCAGGCTCGCGCCGTTCGACAGGCCGAGCACCGCGCCGACCAGGCGCGACAGCATCAGACCCATGAAGAACGTGAAGCCGAGCAGGATCGGCACGCCCGCGGCCGAGTTCTTGAACTTCTCGATCGCGAACATGAAGCCGAAGGCGCCCACGAGGAAGACCACCAGCCCGACGCCGGGCGACATGGCCCGCGCGATGCCGGTCTGCACGCCGATCCATGCGCCCAGCACGGTGGGCAGCATCGACAGCGCAAGCAGCCAGTAGGTGTTGCGCAGCACACGGTTGCGCTGTGCGGCCAGCGCGCCACTACCGGAATAGCCGGGGTAGGTTTGCACGCCTTGTTCCATCGATGACCTCCAGTGGACGAAGTGGGAATGCGCCTCTTCGATTCGCGTGCGCGATTCTAGGTTCCCGTGCGCGTCCCCCGGATGCCCCCACGCGGCCTGGCGGTATGCCGTCCAAGCCGTTATCGTGAAAGGCCTTTCGCGGAGCACCCGATGGACCGGAAGCCTTTTCTCACTGCCGACGACGCGCGCCGGATCGCGCAGGCCGCCGAGGCAGAGGCGCGCGCCCAGGGCTGGGCGGTGACGATCGCCGTCGTCGACGACGGCGGCCACCTGCTGTGGCTGCAGCGGCTGGACGGCGCGGCGCCGATCTCGGCCCAGATCGCGCCGGCCAAGGCGCGCACGTCGGCGCTCGGTCGGCGCGAGAGCCGGCTCTACGAGGAGATGATCAACCAGGGTCGCCACTCGTTCCTGAGCGCCCCGGGTCTGGAGGGCATGCTCGAAGGCGGCGTGCCGGTGATGGTGTCCGGGCACTGCGTCGGCGCGGTCGGGGTGAGCGGCGTGAAGTCGAGCGAGGACGCGCAGGTCGCACGCGCCGGCATCGCGGCGCTCGGTACCTCCTGACGCCCGCCGGTCAGCGTCGCAGCAGCAGCAGGCAGCCGCCGACGATGAGCAGCGCCGACGTCAGCGTCGACGCGGTCGGCACCTCGCCGAAGACGTCGTAGCCCAGGGCGGCGGCCCAGACGAAGCTGGTGTACTCGAGCGGCGCGACGCGGCTCGCCTCGAGGTGGGTGAAGGCCCAGGTCAGCGCCAGCAGGCCGACCGTGGCGAGCGCGCCCACGAGCGCGATCGTGGGCAGGTCGGCGACGGCGATCGGCTGCCATCCCCATGCCGCCGGTGCAGCCAGCACAGCCACCGGCAGCAGGTTCTGAACGAGAAGGATGGTCCAGATCGAGTCGCGCTGGGCCTGCCGGCGCGCCAGCACCATCACTCCCGAGAAGGTGGCTGCGGCCAGCGCCGCGGCGGCCAGGCCCTCGATGCGTGCGGCGGACGTCGCGTCGCCGCGACGCAGCTCGGGGGCCAGCGTGACCGCGACCCCCGCCAGACCCAGGACCAGCGCGAGCCAGATCCAGCGCGACGGCCGCTCGCGCAGCAGCCACATCGCGAGCACGGAGACGAGAAGCGGCGCCGTGTAGCTCATGGCGACGGCCTGGGCCAGCGGCAGCAGCGTCAGCGCGTGGAAGTAACTGACCAGCGACACCAGGAGGAGCGCGCAGCGCAGCAGGTGCATGCGCCACTCGCCGCGTGCCGGCAGCGGCGACCGGAACCAGGCCCAGAGGGCGACGGCGAAGACGGAACCGGCGGCGAAGCGGAAGAACGTGAGCTGCAGCGCGTCGTACCGCGCGCCGAGAAGCTTCACGGTGGCGTCCATGGCGACGAATGCCGCTGCCGCCAGTGCAGCCGAGGCCAGCGGCCAAGCGGCGCCCCGCGGGCGCGGGGGCGCGAGCGACGTGAAGGGGTCGCCGAGGCTCGGCGGACGCCGCCCGTGCGGGCGGTCGACAGGCGCGTTCATCCATGGGCAGTCTAGCCCGACGGATATACTCCGCAGGTTTATTCCTGCCAACACGCCCCGCGACCGACCGCTCCGAGGGACTTTCGCGCGACCGCGGTCGCTACAGCGTCCGGACGTGCCTCGCACAGCGCCTTCCGCGCGCCCCGTCAGGGCCGCGCCGTCCGGCGCCAGCCGGTCCCGCAGGGCACGCGACCGGAGCCGTTACTTGCTTCCTTCCCTGCCCCCCGCGCTGCTCGCGCTGGCCGATGGCACGGTGCTCGCCGGGACCTCGATCGGGGCGCCCGGCCAGACCGTCGGCGAAGTGGTCTTCAACACCTCGCTGACCGGCTATCAGGAGATCCTGACCGATCCCAGCTATTGCCGCCAGATCGTCACGCTCACCTACCCGCACATCGGCAACACCGGCGTCAACGGCGAGGACGTCGAGGCGGGCCGCATTCATGCCGCGGGTCTGGTGATCCGCGACCTGCCCGTGCGAGCCTCGAACTTCCGCAGCGAGTCGACGCTGGCGCAGTACCTGCAGCGCGAGGGCGTGGTCGCGATCGCCGATGTCGACACGCGGCGTCTCACCCGGGCGTTGCGCAGCCGCGGCGCGCAGAACGGGTGCATCACGGCCTTGCCCGCCGGGACCGTGGTCGGCCCGGAGGTGGTGGCGCAGGCCCTCGAGGCGGCGCGGGCCGCGCCGTCGATGGCCGGGCAGGATCTCGCGCGCGTCGTGAGCGTGCGCGAGCCCTACGAGTGGTCGCAGACCGAATGGGTGCTGGGTCGCGGCTACGGCCGCGCGGTCGACGCGGAGCGCCTTGTCGTGGCCTACGACTTCGGGGTCAAGCGCAACATCCTGCGCATGCTGGCTGGTCGCGGCTGCAGGATCATCGTGGTGCCCGCGCAGACCCCTGCCGCCGAGGTCCTGAAGCTGAAGCCCGACGGCGTCTTCCTCAGCAACGGCCCCGGCGATCCCGAGCCGTGCACCTACGCCATCGAGGCCACCCGGGAGCTCGTCTCGACCGGGCTGCCGACCTTCGGCATCTGCCTCGGACACCAGATCCTCGCCCTGGCCTCCGGCGCAAGGACGTTCAAGATGAAGTTCGGGCATCACGGGGCCAATCACCCGGTCAAGGATCTCGACACGGGGCGCGTCGCGATCACGAGCCAGAACCACGGCTTCGCGGTCGACGAGCGCTCGCTCGGCGACCGCCTTCGGCCCACGCACGTCAGCCTGTTCGACGGCACGCTGCAGGGCCTGGCACGCACCGATCGACCG
>JALORQ010000069.1 GCA_025458805.1 Rubrivivax sp. | reverse complement strand
GATCGCCATCGCGGTGCGCAGGGTCTCCTGGCACTGCGTCGCGCCGCACGACACCGCGACGACCTCGGTCGCCACGCCCTTCTCCCTGAGCCGCACCGCCTCCTCGACGGCGATCTCGTCGAAGGGGTTCATGCTCATCTTGACGTTGGCGATGTCGACACCGCTGCCGTCGGACTTGACGCGCACCTTGACGTTGTAGTCGACCACCCGCTTCACCGGGACCAGCACCTTCATGCCGCACAGCTCCTAAGTCATCGATGTCCGAGTCCACGGCATTCTAGGCGGCTGCCCCGAGTGCGACCGGTCCGCCGGTGAAATCGAACGACCGTTCTATTTTGCCCGTTCCGCGCCCGACGCGCTAGGGCGCGGGCCCCAATTCCAAGTGGCACGTCACGCGGCGGCAGGCAGGCGCGCCGCGCGCTCGCCGCGCGCGACATCGACGCCACGCAGCAGCAGCAGGCCGACGACGAAGAAGACGCCGGTCGACAGGATCGCCAGCCTGTGGTTGCCGTCGGTCGCCCAGGTCACGAGCCCGTAGGTCACGGGCCCGACGATCGCCGAAAGCCGCACGGCGAAGGTCCAGAGCCCGAAGAACTCCGCCAGGTGCGTCGGCGGAGCCAGCAGGCCGGCCAGCGCGCGGCCTGCCGACTGGCTCGAACCCATGCACAGGCCCGCGAGCACCGCGGCGACCCAGAACAGCGGAGGCGACGTTGCCATGAACGCCAGCGCCGTCATCGCGATCCAGCCCCACAGGGTGACGGACAGCGCCGTGCGGTGGCCGATGCTGTCCTGCCAGTAGCCGAAGGCGAACGCTCCGGCCGCCGACGCGATGTTGACGAGAAAGATCAGCGCCATCGTCTCGGTCTGCCCGAAGCCCATCGCCTGCTCGGCGTAGATCGCCGCCAGCGCGATGACGACCGAGATCCCGGCCTGGTAGGCCACCGCCGTCGCCAGCAGTTGGACGAAGTCGCGATACCGACGCGCGTGGTGCCAGGTCGCCGCCAGCCGCCGCCACGCCGCCGCCATGCCGGCGTCGGACACCCCGGCGGCCTGCGGCAGGGCCCGCTCGCGCAACAGTACGAAGGTGCCCAGCGACGCGACAGCGAACACGGCCGCGGTGATCCACATCGTGACCGGCACGAAGTCGGCCGCCTTCTGCCCCTGGCCTTGCGCCCACAGCACGTAGCCGAGCGACAGGCCCAGCGTCAGCATGCCGCCGAAGTAGCCGAAGCTCCAGCCCCAGCCCGAAACGCGCCCCATCGCATCGCGCTGTGAAATCTCGGGCAGGAAGGCCGCGGCCAGCGACTCGCCGTGAGAGAAGAAGAGGTTCGACAGCACGATCGCGACGGCCGCCAGCCACAGGTCGCCCGGACCGACCAGCGCCAGGGCCGCCGTGGACAGCACGCAGCCGGCGGTGGCGAGCGCGAGGAGCCGCTTCTTCGCCGCGCGCAGGTCGGCATAGGCACCGAGCGCCGGGGACGTGAGCATGACCAGCAGGTTCGATGCGGCGAGGGCGAGCGTCCAAGCCAGCGTCGCCCAGTCGGCGCCGCCGGCGACGACGCCGACGAAGTACGCATTGAAGACCGCGGTCAGGACCACGGTCGTGTAGCCCGAATTCGCGAAGTCGTACATCGCCCAGCCCAGCACCTCGCGCCTCTTCACGCCCGGGTTGAGCGCGTCTTCGGGGAACAGGGGCATGGCGGTCCTCGGACGCTGCGGCGATGCGCGCGATCATGCCCGACCGCGGTGACACCGCGCGGTGCCGGGACGTGCGCGGCGCGACGACTATGATGCGGCGAGGCTGCGCGCGGGTGGCGGAACTGGCAGACGCAGCGGGCTTAAAACCCGCAGCCGCGAGGCGTACGGGTTCGAGCCCCGTCCCGCGCACCAGGGCGGGCGCACCGGCACACGGTCAATCCGCGCCTTCGGCCAGCCGCCGCAGCCGCTCGGGCTGAAGCACGCTGACCTCGCGCTGGTGGACTGCAATCACGGCTTCGTCCTGCAGGCGACCGAGCATGCGGCTGACGGTCTCGATCTTGAGTCCGAGGTAGCTGCCGATCTCGTCGCGCGTCATCCGCAGCACCAGCGCCTGGCTCGAATAGCCCCGCCTCGACAGGCGCTGCAGCAGACCGACGAGGAAGGCGGCCAGGCGCTGGTCGGCACGCAGCGTGCCGAGCATCAGGATCGTGCCGTGGTCGCGGACGATCTCGCGGCTCATGAAGCGGTGCAGAGACCGCTGCAGGTCGGGCAGGTCGACGGCGAGCCGCTCGAGCGACGCAAAGGGCATGACGCAGACGCTCGAATCCTCGAGCGCCACCGCGCGCACGTCGTGGCGGCCCGGGCCGATACCGTCGAGGCCGAGCAGATCGCCCGACATCTGGAAGCCCGTGACCTGCTCGCGCCCGTCCTCGGTGCCGATCGTGGTCTTGAAGAAGCCGCTGCGGATCGCGAACAGCGCCTCGAACGGCGCGCCTGCGTCGAACAGCAGTTCACCCTGGCGGACGCGACGGCGCAGGCCGATCAGGTCGTCGAGCCGCTCGACGGCCTCGGGCGCCAGCCCCATCGGCAGGCACAGCTCGCGCAGGTTGCAGCTCGCGCACGCTGCCTGCAGCGCGTCGAGGCGAAGAGGTTCGGGGTTCTTGCTCACGGTACTGCCTGGTGAGTGTTCCGCGCATGGTGCCCCGGCGCGGCATGCCCGATGCATCGTCAGGGTCTTGCCGGGCGAGGGCTGCTTCGAGCCCCGGGCGCCGCACGCGACGCATCAGCGCGCCCCGGCCGGCCCTTCGCGCTCGGCGTCGGCGTCGAAGCTCGCGCCGTCCAGCGCGCTGGCGTGGACGAGGCCAGGATAGAGGCGACCGAAGTCCCCGACGATGCGCCCGAGCGGCACGTCGTCGAAGGCGCCGCGCTGGTTCACGTATTCCATGTGCCGGTTGCCGGCGCGGTCGAAGGGGTGGTAGAGCGAGTCGGCGCGCCCGTCGAAGTCCAGCGGCAGCAGGCCGAAGCGCTCGCACAGCGACAGGTTGAACGCCGGCGTCGCCTTGACCCAGCGCCCGTCCAGCCAGAGGTCGACGTAGCCGTGCCAGACGAACAGGTCGGTCTGCATCGCGCGGCGCATGCGCTCGGTGCTCAGGTGGTTGCGCACGTCGGCGTAGCCCACCCGTGCGGGAATGCCCGCGGCGCGAGCCGCGGCGGCGAGCAGCGCCGCCTTGGGCACGCACCATCCGTGACCCAGCGCGAGCACCGTGCTCGCGCGCATGCCGGCGGGCGACAGGTCGATCCGGTACGGGTCGTACCGAAAGCCGTCGCGCACGGCCAGATAGAGGGCGACGGCCCGCTCGCGAACGCCGGCGCCGCGCGCATGGCTGCTGGCGAAGTCGACCACCGCAGGGTGGTCGCTGTCGATCAGCGCGGTCGGCGCGAGTGCGGCCGGGGTCGGCACGTCGGGCATTCGGTCTCCGGGGTCGGCGCCGCCCCGCATCGGGGCGGCACGGGGTGAGAGCGTACCGCGAGCGCAGCGCGCATCGCGGCGGCACGATCGCCGGCGATCGCAGGCGTTAAGCTGGATGGATGTCCAGCGACGTCCCGGAAAACACCGACTTCGTGCCGGCCGGGCCGGTCTCGGTGCGCACGCTCTGCGACTTCACCGCACGCTCGGGCGACCTGGACCGGCGCTTCGCTCCGGCGGCGAGCGCGCTCGAAGGCATCGCCGGGCACATCACGGTGGCACGCCGCCGGGGCCCCGGCTACGAGGCCGAGGTCGCGGTCGCCGGCACGCTGGCCGGTCTGTCGGTGCGCGGCCGCGCCGACGGCTTCGACGCCGCCGCACGGCGTGTCGACGAGGTCAAGGTGGTGCGCAGGATCATGCCGGGTGCCGCGCCCGCGAGCCCGGCGCGGCAGGCGCTGCACCGCGCCCAGGCCCGCGCCTACGCCGCGCTGCTGGCCCGCCACCGCGATCTGCCGGCGGTCGAAGTCGCGCTGGTCTATCACGAGCTCGCGACACAGCGCGACACGGTGGTGGCCGAGATCGCCTCGCGCGAGGCGCTCGAGTCCGAACTGGCCGCCCGCTGCGCCGCCTATCGCGACTGGGCACGGCAGCAGGCACGACACCGCGCCGCGCGCGACGACTGGCTGGCACGCCTGCGCTTCCCGCACGGCGGTTGGCGCGACGGCCAGCGGCGGCTCGCGGCCGCCGTCCACCGCACGGTGCGCCGCGGCGGCGTGCTGCTCGCCCAGGCGCCCACCGGCATCGGCAAGACCGTGGCCACGCTCTACCCGGCGCTGCTCTCGATGCCGGCCGAGCGCGTCGACAAGCTGTTCGTGCTCGGCGCCCGCACCACCGGACGCGGCGTCGTGCTCGAGACGCTGCGCCGCCTTGCCGCCGCGCCGCACGGCGACACGGCGGCGCCGCTGCGTGTGCTGGAACTGGCGGGCAAGGCACACGCGTGCGAGCAGCCGGGGCGCGCCTGTCACGGCGGCGACTGCGCCCTCGCGGCCGGCTTCCACGACCGGCTGCCCGCGGCGCGGGCCGAGGCAGTCGCCGCCGCGTGGATGGACCGCCCGACGCTGCGCCGCATCGCGCTCGCCCATGCGGTCTGTCCCTACCACCTGGCGCACGAGCTGGTGGCCTGGGCCGACGTGGTGGTCGGTGACGTGCACCACTGGTTCGACCCGCGCGGCCTGCTGCACGCGACGACGCAGGCCGAGGGCTGGCGTGTCGCGCTGCTCGTCGACGAGGCGCACAACCTGCTCGAGCGCACGCGGCGCATGTACTCCGCGGCCCTTTCGCTGCGCGACCTGCGCGCCGCGCTCGCCGATCCGGCGCTGCCCGCATCGGCGCGTCCGGCGCTCGCGCGTCTGGCCGCGGAGTGCGCGACGGTCGCGCGCGACCACCCGGCGCCGCATGCGGTGCTCGACCGCGTGCCCGCCCGCTGGCGCGAGGCTCTGGACGACGCCACGGCGGCACTCGGCGAGGCCTTCGCCGATGGCCCGGGCGCCGGCGCTCCGACCGCCGCGCTGCTGCGGCTGCGGTTCGATCTGCTGCGCCTGTCGCGGCTGGTCGAGGACGATGCGACGCACGCGGTGCTGGACGTCACCGACGGCAGCGTCGGGGCAGTCGACGACGCCCCGGCGACGTTGTTCGACCACGCGGCGGTCGCGGAAGGCGCCGCGGCCGACCGTGTGCTCACCTGGCGCAACATCGTCCCCGCGCCGCACCTCGCGCCGAGGTTCGGGCGCGCGGTCGCCACCGTGCTCTTCTCGGCGACCCTGGCGCCGCCTGATTACCACCGCCGGCTGCTCGGGCTTCCCGACGATTGCGGCTGGATCGACATCGGATCGCCGTTCGACCACGGACGCCTCGCGGTGCGCATCGCGGGCGACCTGTCGACCCGTCGCGCCGACCGCACCGCATCGCTCGGGTCGCTGGCGCGCCGGATGCTCGAGCAGGTGCGCGAGGCACCGGGCAACTATCTGGCCTTCTTCAGCAGCCACGCCTATCTCGAGATGGCGCAGGGTGCGCTGCGCGCGCTCGATCCGTCGATGCCGGTCTGGGCGCAGCGCCCGGCGATGGACGAGGCCGCGCGCGCCGACTTCCTTGCGCGCTTCGTCGATGGCGGCTGCGGCATCGGCTTCGCCGTCCTCGGGGGCGCCTTCGCCGAGGGCGTCGACCTGCCCGGCCGGCGTCTCGTCGGAGCCTTCGTCGCCACGCTCGGACTGCCGCCGCCCGACGCCGTCAACGAATGCATCCGGCGGCGCCTGCAGGCACTGTTCGGCACCGCGGACGGCGAACGCTACGCCTACCTGGTGCCCGGCGTGCAGAAGGTGGTGCAGGCCGCCGGCCGCGTCATCCGCGGGCCCGAGGACAGCGGAACGCTGTGGCTGCTCGACGACCGTTGGCAGCGCCCCGACGCGCGACGGCTGCTGCCCGCAGGATGGAGGCCGCTCGTCGTCCGCGCCGGCACGGCGGACCGCGACCGGGGACTTGCAGCCGCCGCTTCGGTCCCCATCTCCACGTCAGGAAGCGTCCGGGACGAGGGTTCCCGGCCCCTGGAGACCGACGCCCGATGACGATGAGAACGATCACGGTCCCGGCGCGCCTGCATGAGGTTGCCGCGCTGGCCCTGATGCTCGAGATGGCCGAGCGCGGCGCCGCGCATCTCGACGCCGGGCCGTACCGCGTGCTGGCCTCCCGGCTGGCGGACGCGCTGTCGACGCAGCCGATGGACGAACCGCTCGACCAGTTGCTCGGCGCCTTTCCGGCCGCCGCCGAGGTCTACGAGAACCTGCAGTACGCGCACGGCGGGCTGGTGCGGTCGCGGCTCGATCACGCCGTCGCCGCCGAGCACGGGGCGCGCAGCCTGATCGCGCGCCTGCGTGCCGTGACGAGCGACCCCGGGCCGCCCTCCGACGCTCAGCCGACCTCCGGGTAGCGCGCGGCCGCTGCGGCGAGACGGCGCGCCACGGCGGCCCGCAGTTCCGGCGGCTCGAGCACCTCGACCTGCTCGCCCTGGCGCAGCAGGTCCATCACCAGTTCCGTTTCCTCGACGTAGGGCAGCCGCAGTTCGTAACCGCCGTCGTCGAGCCAGCGGCCCTCCTGCTCGGGGTGCCACTCCTCGCGGCTGATCCACGGCGCGGCCTGCGCCGCGAAGCGCAGCCGCGCCCAGCGCCGGGTGCCCCCGGCGTAGACCCCGTAGCCGGCGTCCATGGCCGCGCGCACCCGGCGGGCCGACACCTCGCGCGCCGGGGCCTCGAGCACATCGGCCTGCTCGATCGCGTCGAGCGCGAAACGGCGCAGCGCGTCGACGCGGTGGCACCAGGCGTCCAGGTACCAGGTGTTGCGATAGTGGACCAGGCGCTGCGGCGAGACGTCGCGCTCGCCGACCTCGCCGCGGCCGCGCGTCAGGTAGCGCAGGTGCAGCCGGCGCCGCTGCAGCAGCGACTCGAGCACGCGCTCGAAGCAGCGTCCCGGCACCGGGCGTCGCAGCGCGGTCATGATGCGCACGCGCTCCATCAGTGCATCGGCGGCGGCGCCGGCGTCGTCGCCACCCGAGCGGCCGAGAAGTTCGTGGATGCGGTCGACCAGAGGCTGCAGGTGGCGCGCCAGCATCCCGTCGGCATCCAGCCCCGACAGCAGCTGCCGGGCCATCAGCAGCGCGTACAGCTCGCGCTCGTCGAACCACAGCCCCGGCAGCTCGTGGCGCGCGCCGCGCGTCTCGGCAGCAAAGGCATAGCCGTTGCGGTCGCGGTCGTAGACGATGGGCGCGCCAAGCCGGCTGCGCAGGTACTCGAGGTCGCGCTTGAGTGTCGCCCGCGACACCTCGAGCGCATCGAGCAGCGCCTGGAAGCTCACGCAGCCGCGATGGCGGATCATCGACTCGATCTTGTACAGACGCTCGGTGTTGGCCATGCGGTCACTGTAGCGGCCGCGCACCGCGCCGTGGCCCCGGCCGCAGAATCGCGCCATGCGCAGGCGCAGCGGGCTCGACGGGCACACGGCGGCCACCCCGCAGACCTCGCTGTTCGGGGACGAGCCCGCTGCGCCGGGCGGGGGTACGGCAAGGGCTGGCGTGCGCGTCGGGGTGCGCGCGGCCACCCCCGATGCCGGCCTCGCGGCGCTGGCCGGGCGTCTCGCCGCGCGCCACGGCGACCGGCTGCACCTGGGCACGTCGTCGTGGCATTTCCCGGGCTGGAGCGGTCTCGTCTGGGACCGCCCGCACGACCCGGCGGCGCTGTCGCGCGACGGGCTCGCGGCCTATGCGGCCCACCCGCTGATGCGCACCGTGAGCCTGGATCGCGCCTTCTATCGCCCGCCAGACGCGGCCACCTACCGCCGCCTCGCCGCCCTCACGCCGCCCGGCTTCCGCTTCGTCGTCAAGGCGGCGGCGGCCGTGACCGACGCGGTGCTGCGCGACCCGGCCAGCGGGCGCATGCTGCAGGCCAATCCCGACTTCCTCGACACCGGGACGGCCCTCGCGCGGTGTGTGCAGCCATGCGTCGAGGGGCTCGCCGGCCGGCTGGGCGTGCTGGTCTTTCAGATCTCGCCGCTGCCGCCGCGCTGGCTCGCGGATGCAGGGGCCTGGCGCATCCGGCTGGGCGCGCTGCTCGACGTGGTCGTGCCGGCATTGCCCGCCGGCGCGATCGCGGCGGTCGAGGTGCGCGACCCTGGGCTGCTCGGCCCCGAGCTGGCGGCACTGCTTCGCGATCGCGGCGCGCGCTACGTCCTCGGGCTGCACGACCGCATGCCCGCTGCCGACGCGCAGCTGCCAATGCTGCGCGCGACCTGGCCCGGCGACCTGATCTGCCGATGGAACCTGCAACGCGGCCAGCGCTACGCCGACGTGCGCGACCGCTGGGCGCCGTTCGACCGCCTGCAGGCCCCGGACGCGGACACGCGATCGACGCTGGCCCGGGTGATGCACGCCACTCTGGCGGCCGGGCACCGCGTCTTCGTGACGATCAACAACAAGGCCGAGGGCTCGGCGCCCCGTTCCGTGCGCGCGCTGGCCGAGGCGCTGGATGCACTCGACACCCCGGCGGCCCCAGGTGCGTCGGCGCCGTGAACGAATGCCGCCGGTCGCGCGCGGTTACACATCGGTTGCAACAGCCGCGCGCACGGCAAGCGGCCCGCGGCTACGCTGACAGTCATGGCCCCGGCGCGGGCCCGCGCCGGGTGCGTCCGGGCGCGGGCGCCACGCGATCGCAGGGCCGTCCGCCGACACCGACACCGACGCCGCCGCCGATGAGCCCTCGAGCCCCCACTGCCCCGGACGACGACCTGGCCGCCGAGATCTCCACCGCACCCGGAGGCGGCAGCGACGCGACCATGTCGGCCGCGCTCGCCCGGCTGGACGGCGGCACCGAGGCCTACGGGGTGGCGCGCCTTCCGCGATCGCGGGCACCGAGCTACCGCGTCGTCGAGTTGACGCGCGGGCGCGACGGCCGCCTGCGGCGCGAAGGTCGCATCTGGCAGCCGAGCCTCGATGCGACGCGGCGCTTCGCGCGGCTGCTCGCCGCTTGCGGCGCCGGCGGCGGCCGGGTGCTGGTGGCCGACGCCGCGGGTCGCGTGCTGGAGGAGTTGCCGGTGCAGCAGCCCGCCGCCTCGGCCCCCGCAGCGGTCGACTGGCGCACCGCGCCGCTGCCGCCACTGCCCGCGGTGCCCCCGCGTGCACCGCTGCCCGGCCCGCGGCGCGCGGCGTCGTCCCCAGGGCCCGAGGCGACGCCGGCCGTCGCACCCGACGTCGATCTCGCGCTCGAGGACGGCCTCTGAGCGGCCGGGCCGGGCCCGCAGGGGCCCGGTCGGTGCCGGCTCAGCCTTGCAGGCCACGGGCTCGCATTGCTCGCCCTCTTCGCGAGGCGCGGCCGGTCCACTAGACCGGCCACGTCCTCGCTCAGCCTTGCAGGCCGCGCTCGCCCGCGTGACGGGCTCGCCCTTCGCGAGGCGCGGCCGGTCCACTGGACCGGCCACGTCCTCGCTCAGCCGAAGCGGCCGTGCAGCCACCAGCCGCCGGGGCCGTCCTGCGGCAGCCGCAGGCGGTAGACCCAGACCAGCGAGCCGTCGTCGCCCTGCGCGACGAAATAGTCGCGCGCGACGAGTGCCTCGTCCCACCAGCCGGCCTCGATGCGCTCGGGGCCGGCGAGCAGCCGAAGCGCATGGCCGTCGAGCAGCGGCAGCCCGGCACGCTCGGCCAGCGGCTGCGGCTCGGCGATCAGCCACACCGGGCGGTGCAGCGGCCACCCCGGCGGCGCCGTGAGCCCGCCCTGCACTGCCGACGCCGCCCGCATCGTGCCGGCGGGGACGAGGGCCGCCGCAAGCTCGGGCCGGTGATCGGCGCGCGGTGCGGGTCTGAGCACGCCGTCGTCGCCCAGGCGGGCACGCAGGCGCTCGAGCAGCCGGCCCAGGCCCTCGGCACTGCCGCGGCGGCTCGGAAACAGCTCGCCGTTCGGCGCCGCGCCGGCCACCGTGTCGCGGCAGCGGATCTGCAGCTCGAGCGTCGGCGCCGGCAGCGCGCAGCGCGCCAGGCGCTCGCGCAGCAGCACCTGCAGGTGGGCGGCATCGGCCGCGGGCTCCGCCAGTGCGATGACCAGTTCGGTGGCCGGCGGCACCGACGCATCGGCGCGGTGGCGCGGCTCGTGATGCATGCGCAGCGTGAACGCGGCGATGCGCGACTGGCGGGCCGACGCCCAGGCGGCCAGACGGGCCAGCAGGTGCTGGGCGCCGGCCAGCACCTGCGCCGTGGTGTCGGCGCGCGCGAACAGCTCGAGGCGCTCGTCGAAGGCCTCGGGCGCCGCGACCCGCTGCCGCGGGTCGGCACGCTGCCCGAGGGCGCGGTCGAGGTCGTCGAGCAGCCCTTCGCCGAAACGCCGCGCCAGCCCGGCACGCGGCAGCGCGCGCAGGTCGGCCAGCGTGCGCAGGCCCATGCCCTGCAGGGTCTCCCAGTGCTCGCGTCCGGGGCCCAGCAGCCACACCGGCAGCGCGCCGAGCCGCGCCTCGAAGGCCGCCGGCTGCACGAGGTGCGGGCCGTCGATCAGGTCGCCGGCGGCGCCGTCGTCGCCGGCGGCAACCCGGTCACGGGAGGCTGCGCCGCGGGCGCGCGGGTCGACGGCGTCGGGCCGCCGCGCCAGCAGCGCGGCACCGAGCGGCGTCGGTGCCGTGGCCAGGCTCAGGCCGTGGCCGAGCGGCGCCAGCGCGGCGCGCAGACGCCGAACCAGCGCCTGGAGCCCGCCGAAGCAGCGCAGGCTGGCGCGCACCTCGAGCAGCACGGTGTGCGGCGGCTCGAGCGTCACCGCCGGCGTGAAGCCGAGCGCCGCATGCGCGATCGCCCTCAGCGCGGCGGCATCGCGCGCGGCATCGGCCTGGCCGAGCACCAGATCGGCCGCCAGCGCGAGCGCGGTCGCGCGCCGTTGACCGGGCTGCACGCCGAGCCGGCGCGCCGCGTCGTTGACGATCTCGATCCGGTGCCCGGCAAGCAGCGCGACCGGCCGCGCGGCGTCGCCGGGGGCGGCGGGCAGCGTCGCCTCGAAAGCCTCGAGCGACAGCCGCGGGGCATGCACGGCCAGCCAGAGCATCGCCCGGCCTCATGCGCCGCGGGCTGGCCGCACGACGCGCGCGCCCTGCCGCCGCCGGACACGGCACGGCCCGTGCCGGGAGGCGGCGGCAGCCCCCTCCTCGGTGCGCGCGACGGCATTCAGCCGGTGACGGGCCGCGACCGGCGCAACAGGTCGAGGTAGGCGCCCTCGACCAGCGTCGCCTCGGCGATGCCCAGGCGACGCATCAGGTCGCGCGCCTCGGCCTCGCCTTGCGTCGCCGGCTCGTCCTCGGCCAGCACGACCTCGAGTTCGACGAAGTGCCCCAGGCCCTCGACCTCGTCGAGGTGGATGCGCGTGCGGCCGGCCAGCCACAGCGTGCGGCGCTTGCGCACGCGGCCGAGCAGGCCGCAGGCGCCGGCCAGGGCCTCGCGCAGCGTCTCGGGCTCGTCGGTGCGCGAGATGACGTAAGACGATTCCTTCGGCCCGCCCTGGTCGGCGCGACGGTAGAAGATCAGCTCGGCCGGCACCGCGCCGCCGTCGCCGGGGCCGAAGACGCGCAGCTTGAGCCGGCCGTGCGCGCAGCGGAAGAAGGTGTCGTCCTGGTGCAGCAGTTCGGGCCCGGAGGTGGCCAGCGCGGCCGCGGCACGCGCCAGCGCCGCGGGGTCGGCGACACGGGCCTTGATCTCGATGTTGCGGGGCATGGTCGGGGCGGGCCGTGGCCCGGGGCCGGCTGCGGCGATATGCCGGCCCCGCCAGTATCGCCGCGCCGCGCGACCTCACGACGCCCCCGCACGGGACGCGACCGGCGGCGATGCCGCGGCGGCCACCGGCGACCCGCGCGCCGCACGCCGCCGGCCGGGCGCTGCCAGCACCGGCGGCAGCGGCAGGCGCAGCGGCTGCGCCGACGGCGGTCCCCGGCGCTTGAGCACGCGCAGCAGCAGTTCGTCGGGCCCGGCAACGCCGAGCAGCAGGCGCAGCGGTGCCGCGCTCGGCCGCGTGCGCGCCTCGGACTCGCGCAGCACGAAGGCGGGGCCGTCGTGGGCCTGCGCCGCCAGCTGCAGCCGGCGCAGCGCCTCGGCCGGCAGGTGCCGTGGCAGCCAGGCCAGCACGGCTCCGACATGCCCGCTCTTCAGGGCCTGCTCGAGCGCCCACAGCGTGTCGGCGGCCGCCGGCAGGCGCTCGCGCGCCCGGCCGCGGCGACCGTCGCGTGCGCGCACGACGACGAGCTGCTGCGGATCGACCCCGCAGGCGGCGAGCGCGGCGGCGCAGGGCTCGGCCGGCGGGTCGAACCACATCGCGCAGCGCCCGGCACGCTGCAGCGCGGCCAGCGTCGGGGCGAGCAGGCGCATCTCGCCGACGCCCGGATGCGGCAGCAGCAGTTCGGTCAACGCGCGCTGCGGCCAGCCGCCGCCGGGCAGTTCGGCGTCGAGGAGGGCAAAGCCGCTGGGGCACACCCCTTCGCACGCCCGGCCGAGCTGGTGCGCCCGCCACAGCGCCGGATGCACGACCTGCGGGTCGACGGTCGGGTCGAACGGGTCGACGGCCAGCCTGCCGGCGGCGGCCGGACCAGGGGCAACGGCATGCCCAGGCGCGCCGGCGGCACGCGGCGCCCCGCCCGACCCGGTTGACGGGCCGCGCCATGACGGCACGCCGCCGCCCGGTGCCTGCACCGTGCCCGGGCGGGTGCCGAAGAGGGGAAGCGTCTCCACCGGGAGACTGTACGTTTATACAGTTTCCGAGGCAAGCCGCCCCGCATGTCCTGAGCGACACTCCCGGCCTGCGCCCCATACGCGACGCGAGGCTCGATCGATGATTCCCGACGACCCCGAATTCGAGCGCTTCCGGGCCGACGCACTGGCACGCGGCTTCACCGAGGTGCTGGCCCGCACCTGGGCGCCCGGCACCGTGCTGGACACGCACACCCATCCCTTCGCCGTCGATGCGGTGATGACGGCGGGCGAGCTGTGGCTCACCATCGACGGACGGACGCGGCACCTGCGCCCCGGCGACCGCTTCACGCTCGACGCCGACGTGCCGCATGCCGAGCGCTACGGCGACGCCGGCGCCACCTACTGGGTCGCACGCCGCTGACGCCGGGGCGACTGCCCCGGGGCGCCGAGGCACCGGCATCGAGACCGGCAGGCCCCCGCCGCTGCGGCAGGGGATGGAAGCACCCGCAAGCCACACTGCCGTCGCAACGGCATTGCCGGCGCCGGGGGGTCGGGCGGGCGCGCGCCGGGGCCCCTCCTTCGCCCACGCTGCCCGAGGCGCG
>JALORQ010000068.1 GCA_025458805.1 Rubrivivax sp. | reverse complement strand
GTAGTCGCCGGCGATCGCCAGGCCGTTCTGGAAGCCGGTGATGCCGCCGCCGGCGGTGTAGAAGTCGGCCGCGCTCTTGGTCTTGGCCGCCGCCCACTTCGTGATCCACAGCGTGAACGCGACGAAGATGCCGAACATCGCGATCGCGGTCCAGTTGGTGGCCTGCTTCTGGGCCTGGCCGAGATCGGCGCCAGCGGCCAGCGCGGCCGCCGAGATGCAGCCCAGCAGGGCCGCGGTGAGGAAGAAGCGCGCCTTCATCTGAGCACCGCCTTGTTGACTTCGTCGGTCAGCGCATCGAACTCGCGATTGGCGCGGCGCACGTAGAAGACCGTGATGAGGACGGTGAAGAGAATCACCCCGACGCCGATCGGCATGCCGTAGGTCATGACCCCCTCGCCCATGCGGGTGGCGAGCAGTTCCTTGTTGAACGCCACGACCAGGATGAAGCCGTAGTAGACGGCGAGCATCGCGATCGTGAGCGTCCAGCCGAAGCTCGTTCGCTTCGCCTTGAGCTCCCGGTACTTGGGATGGCTCGCGATCCGTTGCGTCAGATCGACGTCCATGGCATTTCCTTACGGTTGATGGGGACATCGCATCTTTGGCGCGGGGTCTGACCACCCTCTGACGCCGGCCCAACGGCCGCTGACGCCCCGGGATCCGGGACGCGATCTACAGTGAAAACCCTGATCTCGCGCTTGATGCGCGACAAGTACGACGGGCGCGCGCTTCGCGGCGGTCAGCGGCGCGTGACGCCGTCGCGCGCGGCGCCCTCGCGGGCCCAGTCCGGCCCATCGAACCAGGGGTCGCCGCGCAGGTCGGCGGCGAGCATCTCCAGCGCGTCGAAGCCCCAGAACGCACGCTCTCCGAGCGAGAAGGCCGGCACGCCGAAGACACCGGCGGCGATCGCCGCATCGGTGGCCGCGCGCAAGGCCTGCTTCACTTCGTCCGCGCCCGGGTCGCGCGCCGGTGCGAGCATGGCCGTCAGCGCGGCCAGACGGTCCCCGTCCTCGGCATCCGCGCCCCCGCGCCAGGCGTGGCGGAACAGCGCCTCGACGGCCCGCCGGTTGGGCGTGCCACCGGCCGGCGCGCAGGCCCAGGCCAGGCGCAGCAGCGCGAGCGGGTTGAACGGGTGGCGGGCCGGCGTGTCCAGGGGGATGCCGTGGCGGTGCGCGAGCCAGTGCACGTGGCGGAAGGTCCACGCACGCTTGGGCTCGATCTCGGCCGGCCCCTTCTGCCCCCAGTGCCGAAGCAGCGCGGCGAACAGGATGGGCCGGTACTCGACCTCGTAGGACAGCCCCTCGAGCGCCTGCGGCAGCCGTTCGAAGGCCAACGCGGCGAACGGCGAGACGAGATCGAGCCAGAAGACGACGCGCCTCATGCGCCGCCGCCCTGGGCCGCGCGTCGCCGCCGCTCGAGACGGCGCTGCGACAGCGCGCGCCAGACGGCGCGCTTCTCGTCGTCGTCGAGCAGCGACCAGGCGGCGATCTCGTCGATGGTGCGCAGGCAGCCCTCGCACCAGCCGCTCGCCTCGTCGATGCGGCAGACGCTGATGCAGGGACTGGCGACGCCGCGCGGGTCCACGGGCGCGGTCATTCCTGCGCCCCCGCCGGCGGCTGCACGACGTCGGCCACCGGCGCGGCGGTCAGCGCCTCCAGCTCCCGCGGGGCGAGGCGCACGACGCCGTTCGGATGCCCGGCCGCCGCCCAGATCGCCTCGAAGCGGAACAGCTCGCGGTCGATGAGCACGACCGGCGGCGTCGCGTGCGCCACCGGCGCGACGCCGCCGATCGAGAAGCCGGTCCTCGACTTCACGAAGTCGGCGTCGGCGCGGCCCAATGCGCCGGCGATGGCCGCCACGCGGCACTCGTCGACGCGCCGGTCGCCCGACGCGACGACGAGCACCGCGGCGTCGTCGGCGAGCCGGCGGAAGACGATGCTCTTGGCGATCTGCCCCACCGACACGCCGAGCGCATCGGCCGCCTCGCGCGCGGTGCGCGCCGGCACGTCGAGCCAGCGCGGCGCATGCGGATGGCCACGCTCGCGCAACCACGCGTCGACGCGGCGGAAGCCCTCCGGCCGCGCGGCCGCCTCGGCGGCGCCCGACGCCGCGCTCACGTCGCGGCCCCGGCCCGCTCGCGCCGCGCGAGCAGCGCACGCCCGGCCCGCGACACCGGGGGCCGGCCGAGCACGTCGGAGATGTACGCGCCGGCATCGACGAGCCGGTCGAGGTCGATGCCGGTCTCGATGCCCATCCCGTGCAGCATGAAGACGACGTCCTCGCTGGCGACGTTGCCCGTCGCGCCGCGCGCATACGGGCAGCCGCCGAGGCCGGCGATGCTGGTGTCGAAGACATGCAGCCCCATCTGCAGGCAGGCCAGGATGTTGGCCAGCGCCTGGCCGTAGGTGTCGTGGAAATGCCCGCTGACGTCGTCGAGCGGAAAGTGCTTGAGCGCGCGCTCCATCACCGCCTGCACGCGCCGCGGCGTGCCGATGCCGATGGTGTCGGCGATGCCGCAGTGCTGCACGCCGATGGCCTTCATCAGCACGACGACGCGCTCGACCTCGTCGGGCGTCACCTCGCCCTGGTAAGGGCAGCCGAGCGCGGTGGAGACGGCCGCGCGCACACGGATGCCGGCCTCGAGCGCGGCCGCGACCACCGGGCGGAAGCGCTCGATGCTCTCCTCGACCGAGCAGTTGATGTTGCGCCGGCTGAAGGCCTCGCTCGCGGCGCCGAAGACGACGATCTCGTCCGGCCGCGTCGGCAGCGCAGCCTGCAACCCGGTCATGTTGGGCACCAGCACCGCATGGCGCACCCCCGGCGCACGCTCGATGCCGCGCATCACCTCGGCGTTGTCGGCCATCTGCGGCACCCACTTCGGGCTGACGAAGCTGGTCACCTCGATCTCGCGGCAGCCGGCCTGCTGCAGCCGATGCACCAGTTCGATCTTCTGCGCCGCGGCCACCGGCTGCGCCTCGTTCTGCAGCCCGTCGCGCGGGCCGACCTCGACCAGGGTCACGGCGGCGGGGAGCATCTTCGGCGGCCTCTCGACGGCATCGGACGGGAATGGACTATAGCCAGCCGCGCCGCGCCGCGCCTCGGGCAGGGGGGATGCCGCCGCGGACTCGCGATCCTCGGGATGGCCGCGGCGCCGCGCGGCCCCGATACTCGGTGCCCCCAGCACGCCGCGCGTGACCCCCGATGACTCCCGACCGCCGCTTGCAGATCGCCGAACGGATCCGGCTGCTGCTGACGGCCGAGCTCGGCACGCGCATCGATGTCGGCCGCCTGCTCTCGGACCCGCGTTACGCGCGCGACGTGCTCTGGGTCTGCGACGCCTATCCCGGCCGCGAGCTGGCGCGCCTCGCGGCCGAACTGAGGCCGCTGCTGGCCCTGGTCCCGTCGGCGGCACGCGCACCGTCGACGCCTCCTGCGCCGGCCCGGTCGGCCGACGCGCCGGTGTCGGCCTGGCCGCCGCCCTCGGCCTGGCCCGGGGGCGATTCGCTGCCGATCCCGGGCAGCGAGCCGCTGGCGGCCGGCCCGTCGCTGCCCGCGAGCGAATTCGACAGCGACGCCATCGCCGGTGGTGCGCCGACGCACCGCCCGCGCGCCGGCCTCTGGGCCCGCGCGGCACGCTGGCTGGCCCGCCGCTGAACGCCGGGCGGCATCGGACGGGCCACGGCCCGCAGGTCGGCCCGGCGCGTCAGGCGTCGGTCATTCGCAGCAGCTCGCCGCCCTCGGCGACCTGGTCCCCGACGCCGTAAAGGAGCGCCTCGACGGTGCCGTCGCGCGGCGCGGCGATGGTGTGCTCCATCTTCATCGCCTCCATCACCGCCAGCGGCTGGCCGCGCCGCACTCGCTCGCCGACGGCGGCGAGGAAGGCGACGACCTTGCCCGGCATCGGCGCGGTGAGCCGCCCGGCCTCGCCGGCATGGTCGCCGGCGTGCGCGATCGGATCGACCTCGTCGAACTGCCGGCTGCCGGCGTCGGCGAAGACCGCGACGCGCTCGCCGCAGCGGTAGACGGCCAGCCGGAGCCGCTGCGCGCCGAGCACGACGTCGAAGCGCCCGGCCGCGCCGGTCGCGGCGAACGGCCACGTCTGGTCGCCCACCTGCAGCCACCAGCCGCCGTCGGCACGGCGCTCGAGCCACCAGCGGCGCGGCTCGGCGTCGAGGATGACGTCGAACCGGCGGCGCGCGCCGCCGACCAGCCGCCAGCCGTCGCGGCGCGACCACGGGTCGGGGCCCTCGAGCGCGGCCTCCTCGGCGCGCGTCAGCGCGGCCAGCCCGGCCGCCGCGACCGGCTCGGGAAGCGGCGGCGCGTCGAACAGCGCGTCGTGCTCGCGCTCGATGAGGGCGGTGTCCAGATCGGCGGTCGCGAAGGCGCGCGTGCCGGCGATGCGGCGCAGGAAGGCGACGTTGGTGTGCAGACCGACGATGTGCGTGTCGCGCAGCGCCGCATCCAGCCGGGCCAGCGCCTGCCCGCGGTCGTCGCCGCGAACGATCAGCTTGGCGATCATCGAGTCGTAGTACGGGCTGATCGCGTCGCCCTCGCCGACGCCGCTGTCGATGCGCGGCAGCGTGTCGTGTCGCTCGAAGGCGACGTGGGACGGCCAGCGCGCCACGTGCAGCGTGCCGGTGGCCGGCAGGAAGCCGGCGGCCGGGTTCTCGGCACACAGGCGCGCCTCGATGGCGTGGCCGCGCCGCGGGATCTGCTCCTGCGCCAGCGGCAGCGGCTCGCCGGCGGCCACGCGCAACTGCCACTCGACGAGGTCGAGCCCGGTGATCGCCTCGGTCACCGGGTGCTCGACCTGCAGCCGGGTGTTCATCTCCATGAAGTAGAAGCGCAGGTCGCCGTCGGACGCCGGCTCGGCGATGAACTCGACCGTCCCCGCGCCGACGTAGCCGACCGCCTTCGCGGCAGCCACGGCGGCGGCGCCCATCTCGGCGCGGCGTGCCTCCGAGAGCCCGGGCGCGGGCGACTCCTCGAGCACCTTCTGGTGGCGGCGCTGCACCGAGCAGTCGCGCTCGAAGAGATGCACGACCCGGCCCTGGGTATCGGCGAAGACCTGGATCTCGATGTGGCGCGGCCGCGTGACGTAGCGCTCGACGAGCACGTGGTCGTCGCCGAAGCTGGCCCTGGCCTCGCGCTGGCAGCCGGCGAGCGCGGCCGCGAAGTCCTCGGCCCGCTCGACGCGGCGCATGCCCTTGCCGCCGCCGCCGGCGCTGGCCTTGATCAGCACCGGGAAGCCGATGCGCTCGGCCTCGCGCTGCAGCAGCGCCGGGTCGTTGTCGGCGCCGTGGTAGCCGGGGACGAGGGGCACGCCGGCCTGCGCCATCAGCGCCTTGGCAGCCGCCTTGCTGCCCATCGCCGCGATCGCCGCGGGCGGCGGGCCGACGAAGACCAGCCCGGCGGCGGCGCACGCGCGGGCGAAGTCCTCGTTCTCGCTCAGGAAGCCGTAGCCCGGGTGCACGGCCTGCGCGCCGGTCGCGCGCGCCGCATCGAGGATGCGCTCCCAGTGCAGGTAGCTCTCCCGCGGCAGTGGTCCGCCGAGGTGCACCGCCTCGTCGCAGGCCGCGACGTGGCGCGCATGCGCGTCGGCGTCGGAGTAGACGGCGACCGTGCGCACGCCGAGTCGCCGCGCCGTCGCGGCGACTCGGCAGGCGATCTCCCCGCGGTTGGCGATGAGGATCTTCTGGAACATGGCGGGCTCCCGGGGCCGCGGGGTCAGGCCGGCGCCGTGCGCGCGGGCACGAAGCGCCGCCACAGCGCGCGCAGGAACCGGAACAGCAGCGCCGTCAGCGCGAGCGCCGCCACCAGCGCCACGGCCAGGGCGACGAAGAACCACGCCGGGTGCTCGAAGGCCAGCCACAGCATCGCGGGCACCGCGGCATCGCCGGCCAGCGACAGGCCGAGGTTCGAGAACGGCTCCGGCGAGGTGTTGACCGCGGCACGCGTGGTGGCCTTCGCGGTGTGGGCCGTGGCGGCCAGCGTGCCGCCGAGCAGGGCCGCGAGCAGCGCCCAGCTGCCGGCGTCGCCGCCGAACACGCCTGCGGCGAGCGCCGCCCCGGCCGGAATCCGGATGAAGGTGTGCACCGCGTCCCACAACGAGTCGACGCCCGGGATCTTGTCGGCCAGGAACTCTGCCGCCAGCATCGCGCCGCTTCCGACCAGCAGCACCGGGTGCTGCAGCACCTGCAGCCCCGGCGGCAGCGCGACCCAGCCCGCCCAGCCGGCGAGCCCGGTCAGGAAGACGACGGCGTACAGCCGCAGGCCGCTGGCCCAGCCCATGGCCGCCGCGAGCGCGAAGAGCTGTGCCGTGTCGAAGCCGGCGGGCAGGCCCGGCAGGCTCGCGAGATCGGGCCAGGACAGCGCGCTCATCGAGACGGGCGGGTTCGCGCTACATCCGGAACAGGCCGAACTGCGGCCGTTCGGGAATCGGCGCGTTCAGCGCCGCCGACAGCCCGAGCGCGAGCACGCGGCGCGTGTCGGCCGGGTCGATGACGCCGTCGTCCCAGAGCCGGGCGCTGGCGTAGTAAGGATGCGACTGCTGCTCGAACTGCTCGAGGATCGGGCGCTTGAACGCGGCCTCGTCGTCGGCACTCCAGGTGCCGCCACGGGTCTCGATGCCGTCTCGCCGCACGGTGGCCAGCACGCTGGCGGCCTGCTCGCCGCCCATCACCGCGATGCGCGCGTTGGGCCACATCCAGAGCAGGCGCGGCGAGTAGGCGCGGCCGCACATGCCGTAGTTCCCGGCGCCGAAGCTGCCGCCGATGACGACGGTGAACTTGGGCACCGTCGCGGTGGCCACCGCGGTGACCATCTTCGCGCCGTGGCGCGCGATGCCCTCGTTCTCGACCTTGCGGCCGACCATGAAGCCGGTGATGTTCTGAAGGAACACGAGCGGGATGCGGCGCTGGCAGCACAGCTCGATGAAGTGCGCGCCCTTCTGGGCACTCTCGCTGAACAGGATGCCGTTGTTGGCGACGATGCCGACCGGCATGCCTTCGAGGTGCGCGAAGCCGGTCACCAGCGTGGCGCCGAAGCGCGCCTTGAACTCGTCGAACTCGCTGCCGTCGACGAGCCGCGCGATGATCTCGCGCACGTCGAACGGCTTGCGCGGGTCGGTCGGGATGATGCCGTGCAGCTCGGCAGGGTCGAACAGCGGCGGCCGCGGCGTCTGCACGCGCAGCGGCTGCGGCTTGACCCAGTTCAGGTGACCAACGACGGCGCGCGCCAGCGCCAGGGCGTGCAGGTCGTTGTCGGCGAGGTGGTCGGCCACGCCGGACAGCCGCGTGTGCACGTCGCCGCCCCCCAGGTCCTCTGCGCTGACCACCTCGCCGGTGGCGGCCTTCACGAGCGGAGGCCCCCCGAGAAAGATCGTGCCCTGGTCGCGCACGATGATCGTCTCGTCGCTCATCGCCGGCACGTAGGCGCCTCCGGCGGTGCAGGAGCCCATAACGACGGCGATCTGCGGGATGCCTTGCGCGCTCATCTGCGCCTGGTTGTAGAAGATACGGCCGAAGTGGTCGCGGTCGGGGAAGACCTCGTCCTGGTTGGGCAGGTTGGCGCCCCCGCTGTCGACGAGGTAGACGCAGGGCAGCCGGTTCTGCAGCGCGATCTCCTGGGCGCGCAGGTGCTTCTTGACGGTCACCGGGTAGTAGGTGCCCCCCTTGACCGTCGCATCGTTGCACACGACGACGCACTCGACGCCGACGATGCGGCCGATGCCAGCAATGACGCCGCCGCAGGGCGCGGCGCCTTCGTACATGCCGAGCCCCGCGAGCGCGCCGATCTCGAGGAAGGGCGCGTCGGGGTCGAGCAGCAGTTCGACCCGTTCGCGCGGCAGCAGCTTGCCGCGCGCCGCGTGCTTCGCCCGCGCCGCCGGGCCACCGCCCTCGGCCATCAGCGCGAGCTTCTCTCGCAGGTCGGCCACCAGCGTGCGCATCCGGTCGGCGCTGGCGCGGAAGTCGGCGCCGCGGAGGTCGAGCTTGGACGTGAGGACCGGCATGGCTCGTGGCGGGCACGCCAGCCGTCCGGCGGCGTCGGGGCTGACGTGGCGATCGGGGCCGATTCTGCAGGAAGCGCGCGCCCCGGTGCCCCGGGCCGACCCGCATCGGCGACCCGCCGTCAACCGCGTGTCGGGTGGGCCCGATAGCATGCGTTCCATGTGGGTCGCCACCGACATCGCCCTCGCCGCCGCCGCGCTGGCCGCCGCCCTGGCGGCACGGCCCTGGCGGGCGCTGCCCGAGGGCGGCCCACCCTGGCCCTGGCTCGCCTGGTGGGCGCTGCTGCCGCTGCTGTGGGGGCTCGACGGCGTGATCGCGATGCCGGCGGCCGCACAGGCCCTGTCGGGCGCCAGCCTGCTCGTGCTGATGGCCGGATGGCCGCTCGCGGTGCTGGCCATGCTGCCGCTCCTGGCCGTGCTCGGCGCCGCCGCCGGCCTCGGCTGGGACGAGGCGCTTCACCGCATGGTCTGGCTGGGCGTCGTGCCGGCGACGCTGGCCTTCGCTCTCGGCGCGGCCATCCGGCGCTGGATGCCGAACCATCTCTTCGTCTACATCCTCGGCCGGGGCTTCTTCGCGACCGCCGCGGCGGGCACCGCGGCCGGCGCGCTCTCGGCGGCGCTGCACGGTGCGCCCGACGGGGTGGCCATCGCCGACCTGATGCTCGGGCGCGGGCTCGCTGCCTGGGGCGACGCGTGGATCGCAGGCATGGTGACGGCGATCTTCGTCGCCTTCCGCCCGCAGTGGCTCGCCACCTACGCCGACCGCATCTACCTGCCGCCGCGACCCGACGCACGACCCGCATCCGCCGCTCGACCACCCGGCGCCGACCCCGAATGACCGACGCGTCGATCCCCGGCGACAGGATCGCCCGCGCCGCATCGCGCCGCCGCGCGATCGCCCGCTTGCTCACCGGAATCGCCGCGGCAGGGGCAGGTCGGATCGGCGTGGCCACGCCCGGAGCGGGTGGCGGCACGCCGCCGGCGCCCGCGGCGGCCGGGACGGGGCCGTGGGTCGATGCGGCCGGGCAATCGACTGCAGCCGCCCGAACGGCGCTGGCGCTGATGGCCCGCGCCGCGGACGACGGCCTCGACGCGGCCGACTACGGCGTCGCGGCGCTCGAGCAGGCAGCGGCACGACTTGCCGGAGCGCCGACAGCGGGCGGGGCGCAGCGCTTCGCTGCGGCACTGGCCGAGGCCTTCGGTCGCTACCTGCTCGACCTCCAGCGCGGGCGCATCGACCCCGTGCGCGCGGGGTTCCGGCTGCCCCCGTGGCCACCCGGGCCGATGCCGGCGGCGCGCGCCGCGCAGGCGGCGGCGGACCCGGCAGCCGCGGCCGTCGCGGCGCGTCCGCCGCTCGCGCCCTACGTCGAGTTGCGGCGCCACCTGCCGGGGCTGCGCGCCATGCCAGCATCCCCCTGGCCGCCTCTCGCGATGGGGGCCTCGCTGAAGCCCGGCGATCGCAATCCCGCGGTGCCTGCTCTGCGCGCACGACTCGCGCTGCTCGGCGACCTGCCGCCTGGCGCGCCCCCGCCTGACGACGCGCAGCAGGCCGATCCCTCGCTGGTCGAAGCGGTCACGCGCTTCCAGCGCCGGCATGGATTGACTGACGACGGCATCGTCGGCCGTTCGACGCGTGCCGCGCTCGACGTGCCGCCGTCGCGGCGCGTGCGCCAGGTCGAGCTGGCGCTCGAGCGTCTGCGCTGGCTGCCCATCGGGCCGACCGCAGAGCGCCTGGTCGTCGTCAACATCCCGATGTTCCGGCTCTGGGCGCGCGACCCGCGGGCGGCCGCAGCCGGCCTCGCGGCGCCGTCGATGGCGGTCATCGTCGGGCGCGCCGCACGCACGCACACGCCGGTGTTCGTCGACACGATGCGGTTTCTCGTCTTCCAACCGTACTGGAACGTGCCGCGGTCGATCGCACGCAACGAGGTGCTGCCGGCGATCGCGCGCGACGCGGGTTACCTGCAGCGCCAGCAGATGGAGATCGTCGCCGGGCCCGGGGACGATGCGCGCCCGGTACCAGCGACCGCCGCCAACCTGGAAGCGGTGCGCGAGGGCCGGCTGCGCATCCGTCAGCGCCCGGGTCGGAAGAACGCGCTCGGCCGCGTCAAGTTCATGTTTCCGAACCAGGACAACATCTACCTGCACGACACGCCGTCGCCGCACCTGTTCGCGCGCGACCGGCGCGACTTCAGCCACGGCTGCATCCGCGTCGAGGATCCGGCGGCTCTGGCGGCCTGGGTGCTGCAGGACCAGCCCGAGTGGACGCCGGAGCGCATTGCGCAGGCGCTGGACGGCCCCGATGGCGCCAACCGGCGCGTCGACCTGAAGACGCCTGTGCGCGTGCTGCTGTACTACATGACCGCGCTCGCGCTGCCGGGCGAGGCGCAGCCGCGGTTCGCCGACGACCTGTACGGCCACGACGCCGCACTCGAGCGCGCCCTCGCGGCACGGCGCCGCTGACGCGGCCGCGCGCTACCAGGCGCGCACGCGTCCGGTGTCGAGGTGCACGAAGTCGGATCCCGGGTAGTACCCGACGCCGCCGGCCCCGAGCGCGCGCGCCGCGTCGCGCAGCGACGCGAGCGGAACGTCCGCCAGCCGGACGTCGATCGCCCGGCCCTCGAGGTGCAGGCTGCGGCGCGCCACCCCGCTGGCCGCGCGGCCGCCACGCAAGGCCTCGTTGGTGGCGGGCGACCGATAGCCCGAGATGATGGCGAACGGCTGCCGCGTGCCGGTCGCCTGCGCCAGCGCGTGCAACTGATCCAGCAGCGCCGGGTCGATCGGCGCCACCGCACCGGTGCGGAAGTCGCGCAGCAGCCGGTCGACGGCCGCCAGCGCGTCGGGCACGTAGCCGCGGGCGCCGGCGTACTCGACGACGAGCCGCTCGCCGGTGTGGAGGTGCACGAAGCGCAGCTCGCGCGGCGCGACGGCCGCCCGCGCGACCCGGGGCGCGAAGGCGATCGGCAGCGTCGCGCCGGCGGCGAGCAGGAAACGGCGGCGGGGGGTGGCGTTCATCGGCGGGCGCAGGTCGAGATCGAAGCAGCGCATCTTAGCCCGCCCGGCAGCCTCACTTGCGCCAGAACTGGGGCGTGAACAGCACCAGCACCGACAGCAGTTCGAGCCGTCCCAGCAGCATCGCCGCGGTGCAGATCCAGGTCTGCAGCGGGGTCAGGCCGCCGTAGTTGACCGCCGGCCCCACGTCGCCGAGCCCGGGGCCGATGTTGTTGACGCAGGCGATCACCGCGGTGAAGGCGGTCACCGGGTCGAGCCCGGTGAAGAGCAGCGCCATGGTGAAGCTGGTGAGCGTGGCCCCGTAGATCATCATGAAGGCGATCACGGCCTGGATCACGCGGTCGGGGACCGCTCGGCCGCCGACGACCACCGGGTTGACCACGTTCGGGTGCACGATGCGCACCAGCTCGCGCCGCGCCTGCTTGAGAAGCAGCAGCATGCGGATCATCTTGATGCCGCCGCCGGTGCTGCCGGCGCAGGTGGCGAAGCAGCCGAGCAGGATCATCAGCAGCGGCGCGAACACCGGCCACTGGCCGTAGTCGTAAGACGCATAGCCGGTCGTCGTCGCCACCGACACGACGTGGAAGGCGGTGCGGCGCAGCGAATCGAGGAAGGTCGCGTGCGCGTCGTTGACCGCCAGGAAGACCGTGATGAGCGCGATCGACGCCGCGAGCACGGCGTAGAAAGCCTGGATTTCCGGGTTGCGCAGCAGCCCCCAGACCGAGCGCGCGCGCCAGGCCACGAAGTACAGCACGAGGTTGACCCCGGCCAGCAGCATGAACACGATGGCCACGCCCTCGATGAGCGGCGAGTCGAAGTGCCCGAAGCTCGCGTCGTAGTTCGAGAAGCCGCCCAGGCTCACCGTGGTGCACATGTGCATGAAGGCGTCGACCCAGCTCATGCCGGCGGCTCGGTAGGCGAGAAAGCAGGCCGCGGCGAGCACGAAGTAGACGATCCACAGCCCGCGCGCGGTGTCGGCGATGCGCGGCGTGAGCTTCTGGTCCTTCATCGGGCCCGCGGTCTCCGCCCTGAACAGCTGCGTGCCGCCGACGCCGAGCATCGGCAGGATGGCCACCGCCAGCACGATGATGCCCAGTCCGCCGACGAACATCATGAAGCAGCGCCAGACGTTGACCGAGGTCGGCAGCGTGTCCAGCCCGCTGATCACGGTGGCGCCGGTCGCGGTGAGCGCCGACATGGCCTCGAAGTAGGCATCGGTGACGTCGATGCCCGGCACCGCCAGCCACAGCGGCAGCGCGCCGAAGGCCGGCAGCACGACCCAGGTGATGCCGACCAGGGCGAAGCCATCGCGCGGCTGCAGTTCGCGGCGGAAGCGCCGCGTGGCCAGGCTCATCGCCAGGCCGCAGCCGAGCGTGATCGCCGCCGAGACGATGAAGGCCTGCTCCGCCGGGTCGTGCTCGGCCAGCGCGAACGCCAGGGGTACCGCCATCAGCAGCGCGAAGATCACGACCATGCGGCCGATCAGCGCGACCGCGGCGAGGGCACCCATCGACGGCGGCGTTCAGAAGAAGGTCGCGCTGACCTGGAACAGGCGTTCGACCTCGCGCACCATGCGCTTGGTCGGCACGAAGATGATGACGTGGTCGAGCGGCTCGACCACCGTGTCGTGGTGCGCGATGATGACCTGCGGCCGTGCCTCGGCGCCGGCCTCGCTGCCATCGGGCCGGTGCAGCCCGCGCACCAGGGCGCCCACCTGCGCGCCCGCAGGCAGCTTGATCTCCTCGATTCGGCGCCCGGCCATGCGGCAGGTGCGGCGGTCGCCGCGCACGATGCCCTCCAGCGCCTCGGCGGCGCCGCGGCGCAGGCTGTGCACGGCCTCGATGTCGCCGCGCCGCACGTAGGTCAGCAATTCGCCGATGACCGCGTGCGCCGGCGAGACCGCGATGTCGATCGCCGTGCCCTGCACCAGGTCGGCGTAGGCGCGGCGGTTGATGATCGCGAGCACGCGCTGCGCGCCCAGCCGCTTGGCGAGCAGGCAAGACATGATGTTGTCCTCGTCGTCGCTGGTCAGCGCGATGAAGAGGTCCATCTCGGCGACGTTCTCCTCGAGGAGCAGTTCCTCGTCGGTCGAGTCGCCGTGCAGCACCAGCACCGACCCGGGCAGCTCGCCGGCCAGGTAGTCGCAGCGCGCGCGGTTGGGTTCGATCAGCTTGATCTCGTAGTCGGCGTGGATCTGCCGTGCCAGCCGCAGGCCGACCTTGCCGCCGCCGGCCAGCATGATGCGCCGCACCGGGTCGCCCTGCCGCCGCAGCGCCACGAGCACGGTGCGGATGTGCTCGCTCGCGGCGAGCACGAAGACCTCGTCGCCGGGCTCGATG
>JALORQ010000212.1 GCA_025458805.1 Rubrivivax sp. | reverse complement strand
CTTGCACCACTCCCGCCACGTCTCGTAGAGCTTCTTGATCGGCACCTGAGCGCCGGGCTCGACGATGCACTCGTCGCGCACGAAGGCGCTGATCGGGGATGCGAGGTCTTCCATCAGCCGCAGGTGCGCGGCAGCGGCCGCCGGCTGGATGAACCGACCGCGCTCGCGCAGGCGGCGCAGGCCGGCCAGCGCCCACACGAGGATGCCCGGCAGCTCGGCGGCGAGCTTGGCGTCGAGTGTGTGGTCCTCGCGGCCGTAGAAGCTCTTGTCGGTGCGCAGCACGACGAACCGCGACGGCAGCGCGCTGGCGGCGTCGCGGAAGACCGGCATTTCGTTCGTCAGCACGACGAAGCGCGCCAGTAGTCGCGACTCGTACGCCTTCAGGAACTTGCGGTCGACGCTGACAGCATCCTCGCCGGTGATCCGCAGCAGGTTCTCGGCGATGGCGGCAATGTCGGCGCGCGCGCCCAGGCGCGCGTCGCTCATCAGCGCGGCCGTCTTGCCGATCAGCGGCTCGAGGCCGAAATTCGTGCCCAGCGACGCCAGCGTCGGACTGGCGACGTTGTGCGCCCCGAGCAGCTGGACGATGACGCGGCCGATGGTGCCTTTGCCGCTGCGACGCGGGCCGACGATCATCAGCGCCTTCTGCTGCGACGTGTCGGCGGTCAGCAGGTAGCCCAGCCACTCCTGCAGCGTGTCGATCGACTCCTGATCGTTGCCCCACACCGACGCCAGGAACTCGAACCATGCGACCGGCGGCGCGGCGTCGGGCGTGTAGTTGAACGGCAGCGCGTAGGGCACGAACAGCCGCGGCGTTGCCTCGAGCAGCGCGCCCGTGTCGACGTTCACCAGGCCATTGCGCACCGGGATGACGCTGCGCGGGTCGGGCTCGCCGGCCTGGCGGTCGATCCACGCCGGCACCGCCGGCACCGCGCGGTGCGACAGGTTCGCGGCGGCTTTGAGCGCGTCGAGCACGTCGTCCACGGCGCGCTTCTTGATCGGCTTCGCCGACACCGCGGCGCCGACGCGGTACAGCGTCTCGCGCACGTCGGCCAGCGGCAGCACGACGTAGTGCGACTTCGCCCACCAGTGGAACTCACCTTGCCAGTAGTGCAGCACGCGCAGACCGGCGTCGGTGTAGAGCACCGCGACGATCGACCAGGCGGCAGCCACCGGGTCGGCGAAGTCGGCCAGGTCGGCGCTTGTCGAAGGTGCGGCCTTCGCCTCGCCATGCCCTTTCGCCGTTGGTGGCGCGGCGCGCTTCGGCGTGTAGCCCTGCAGGGACCGGTCGACCTCGGCCTGCAGCCGCCCGGCGTACTTCGCGCCGATGCCCTCGGGGTACTGCTCGAGCAGCGCGACGATGCGACCCGCGTCGAGTCCACAGTCGGCGCACCAGCGCACGGCATGATGAAACTGCTCAGACCGCCGGCCCTCGGTCGCACCGTCGCGCACCAGGCGCAGCAGCTCGGCAGGCAGCGCCGACGACGGCCGCGATCGTGTAGGCGGCGCCGATCGTGATGGGGCCGGCGCGGCACCCGTACGTCTCTCGCGCTCGGCCTGGCGCAGCTGCTCTACGCGCTCGCGCAGCCATGCGGCATCGTCGGCGCTGATCGTGCGCACGGGCACGTCACGCCACACGCGGCCGGTGACGGTGAAGAACCGCCGGCCGGTGAAGTACGCGACCTCGCGGCGTTTGTGCTCGCCGGGCGCGATCAGCACCGGCTCGCCGAACGAGACCTCGGTCGACTTGCCCGCGGGTCCGTACATGAACACCTTCAGCCCGCGGCCGCTCGGGCTAACCTCGGTGTAGGAATCCAGCCGCGCGACGATCTCGTCGGCCCAGGGCTCGAGCACGCCGTCGGCGCCGACGCACGCATCCAGATCGACGCCCTGCAGCGCACCGCCCAGCATCAGGCCGGGACCGGCGAACCCGTTGCCGGCCGGCAGCTTGTCGAACGGCGCCCAGGTCGCCGGGTCGTCGCTCTTGGCTTTGCGCTTGTGGTCGACGTAGGGAATCTTGGTCGCGCGGCCGTTGACGGTCTCGCGCTTCCACAACACCCAGGCGCTGCGGGCGCGCAGGGGCTCGAGGGCGGCCGGAAGTGCGGTCATGCTTTGCGCGGCAGGCGGGCTACCCAGTCGCACCCGTCGTGCAGGTAGATCGTGTCCGGCTTGTCGCCCGCGACGGTCTCAATGCGCCGCACCTCGGGGAACCGCGAGGTCGCGAACTCAATCGCACCCCCATGTCGGTGCAGCAGAACTCGGGCAGGCGCAGGCGCGCGACGCGATCGGCGTGCACGTACTCGACCGCAAGAATGGGGCAGCCCAGGCCGCGGCGCTGCGTAGGGCGCCACTCGCGGGGATCGGTCGCGGCGCTCATTGCGCGCCCCGTGCCGACCGCCGCCCGCGCGGCCCGCCGATCGTCATGGCCTTGACAGCGGCGAGCACCTCGTCGGGGTCGTAGAGGATGCGGTCGCCGAGCCGGATGAAGGGGATGCGCTTGGCCTCGCGGCGGTCACGCTGCAGGAACGCGACAGACACGCCGATCATCGGCGCGATCACGGTGTCAGTGACCAGGCGGGCAGTGGGTGCCTGCGGCGTGTACTTCGTTGCGGTGTCGTGCATGAGTGCGATCTCCTAGGCGGAGACCGCACGATGCCGACCGCCGCGGAACTGCGGCGCGGCGAAATGAGACAGCTAGCGGCGCCCGAGCAGCCGGTCGCGGATGCGGTAGCCGGTGGCACGGCTCACGCCGGCCTCGTCGAACGCCGCCACAAGCGGCCGGCCTGTCTGCATGGCCTCGGCGATGACGCGCTCGGCCTCACGGCGGCGGGCGCCGGCCGCAGAGTCGACCCACACCGCGCGCCCGCCGAACCGTGCGCGCGCCCTCTCGCAGCCGTAGAGCGCGGCCGCAGTGGTCACGTCGTCGAGCTGGGCAGGCGTCACCTCGAGCCCGCGCGCGCTGGCGCACACCGGCGCCAGCTGCGCGGCGATCGTCAGCGCGACCCGCATGAGCGCGTCGCCGCTTCCTGGCGCCGGGCGCAGCGGCGCGGCTTGCCAGTTCTTCGCGTCGCTGAAGAACTCCACCAGATCGCGCCCGAGCAGCGCGGCCAGCTCCTGCGCCTCGAGCGGCGAAAGAACCCGGCTCACCGCCGCCCCTGCGGCGCGCGTGCGGGCTTGGATCGCTTCGCCGCGGCCTCGAACTTCGCGTGCAGGTGCTCGGGCGTCGGGTGCGTGTACCGCGCGTTCATGCCGACCGATCGGTGCCCGGTGATGGCCATGCGCTCCACGTCGTCGAAGCCGAGCTCCTGCAGCCGGCTCGACGCCAGGTGCCGCAGGTCGTGCAGCCGCAGGTCGGGGATCGACAGCGCGCGCGTCGCCGCGGTGAACAGGTCGGTGATCTTCTCCGGCGACACCGGGAAGACGCGCGGCTCGTCGTCGCGGTGCGCCTGGCGCTGCACGATCGCCCAGGCGTCGCCGAGCATCGGCACCCACTCGTCGCGCGCGAGCTGGCGCCGCGGGTGCTTGCGCTGCACGATCAGCGCCGCGCGCTTGTCGGCGTCGAGCCGGTCCCACCGCAGCTTCGTCACCAGCTCGGACCGGCGCAGGCCGGTGATGGCGCCGACCCGCATCGCGTCGGCGGCGATCTTGTCGTGCTGCTCGACCCACTCGAGCACGGCCTGCAGCTCGTCGTCGGTCGGCCGGCGGGTGCGCCTGGCGCCGCCACCGATCAACTGCAGGTGCAGCAGCAGCGGCCGCGCCTGGCCGGCCACGTCGGGTAGCTGCAGGCCCAGGAAGCTCGCCGCGTGGCGCAGCGTCGTCCCCAGGCAGCTCAACTCCATGTTGACGGTGTAGGGACCGGCGCCCTGCTCCTGGCGCATGTTCGCCCAGCGCACCAGGCGGTCGGGCGTCAGGTCGACGACGCGCTCGACCCCGAGGTCGTCCTCGAGGTGCTGCAGCATGTACCAGGTGTTCGTCGTCGGGTCGATCTCGCGCCCGCCCTCGGCGCGCAGCCGGCGGTACTCGCGGATCAGGTGCCCGAGCCGCACCGCCGCGGATGTCTTCGGTGCCGAGCCTGCGTCCATCGCGGCTTCGACCGCGCGCGCCCACTCGACCGCCTCGCGCTTCGACCGGAACGTGCGGGTCTGGGGCTTATGATTCCGGCGTCGCACCTGAGCACGCCACCTATCCCCTACTTGAATCACGCTCGCCATGTAGCACCTCCTGTAGCAGTTCTGTAGCACTGCTAAGGGATAGTGTAGGCGATTACAGCCTAGTAAGGCCCTGATTTGCCTAGGGAAGCTGCTCAGCGACCCGCACCCGCTCGCCGTAGTTCAATGGATAGAACGGCCGCCTCCTAAGCGGCAAATACAGGTTCGATTCCTGTCGGCGGGACCACACCGTCCTA
>JALORQ010000067.1 GCA_025458805.1 Rubrivivax sp. | reverse complement strand
GGCGGGTCGCCTTCGCGGCGGCCCGCCGCGCCGGGTTTCCGACGCTGCCGCGCGGCATGCCGTCAGCACGATGAACCGGCCGCGCATCGTCGATCCGCATGCGGTGCCGGTCGCCGGCACCGATGCGCACCTGCCGCCCGTGGACCCGGCGCGCCTCACCGCGCCTGCGCTCAGGCAGCGCTTCGCGACGGGCGGCGACTGGCGCGCCGTGATCGGCGGCGACGGCCGCATCGGCCCGGACCGGCCGATGTCGGCCGCTGCGGTGCTGGTCGCGCTGGTCGAGCGCGACGGCGGCCTCGGCGTTCTGCTCACGCGGCGCACGGAGCACCTGCGCGACCACGCCGGCCAGATCAGCTTCCCCGGCGGCCGTGCCGAGGCGGGCGATGCCGACGCCGCGGCGACGGCGCTGCGCGAGGCCGAGGAGGAGATCGGCCTGTCGCCAGCCTGCGTCGAGGTGATCGGCAGGCTCCCCGACTACACGACCGTCACGCGCTTCGTCGTCGCGCCGGTGGTCGGCCTGGTGCGTCCGCCATTCGCGTTGCGGCCCGACCCGTCCGAGGTCGCGGAGGCCTTCGAGGTCCCGCTCGCGTTCCTGATGAATCCGGCACATCACCGACGGCACCAGTTCGTTTTCGAGGGCGGGCAGCGCCAGTTCCTCTCGATGCCCTGGCAGGGCGCGCCACCCGGCGAGGCGACGCGCGAGTACTTCATCTGGGGGGCTACGGCGGCCATGCTGCGCAATCTGTACCACTTCCTCGCCGACTGAGCTGCGTGGCGCCGACGGCGCGCGCCGCCGGTCCGATCGATATGATCGCGTCCGCGATGAGCTTCTTCGCCGTCCTGTTCGCGCTGCTCGCCGAGCAGTTCAAGCCGCTGCCGCGCGACAACTGGGTCCACGATCGGCTGGTCGCGTGGGTGCGCTGGACCGCGCGCTGCTTCGACGTCGGTCAGCGGCGCCACGCCTGGGCGGTGTGGATCATCTCGGTCATCGTGCCCGCGCTCGTCGCGGCCGCCGCCTATGTCGCGCTTGCGCGGTACAGCCTGATCCTCGCGCTCGCGCTCGACGTGGTCGTGCTGTACCTGACCTTCGGCTTCCGCCCGTTCAGCCACTACTTCACCGACATCCGCGACGCGCTGGAGCGCGGTGACGAGACGCTCGCCCGACAGAGACTGCGCGAATGGCGTCAGCTCGACGCCAGCGAGCTGCCGCGGACCGAGCTGCTGCGCAACGTCCTCGAGCATGCACTGCTGGCTGCGCACCGGCATGTGTTCGGCGTCTTCTTCTGGTTCGTTCTGCTGTCGGCACTCGGTCTGGGGCCTGCCGGAGCGATCTTCTATCGCATGGCCGAGTTCGCCGGCCGCCATTGGGGCACGCGTCCGCCCGCGCCGGACGGGGCCGCCAACGAGCACCTGCGGAGCCTGTCGCGCCGCCTCTTCGCAACGATCGACCACGTGCCCGCGCGCCTGACTGCGTTCGGTTTCGCCGTGGTCGGCAACTTCGAGGAGGCGATCAACGGCTGGCGGCGCGACTCGGCTCTGTGGGCGCATGCCAACGAAGGCGTGATCCTCGCTGCCGCTGCCGGCGCCATGGGCGTGCAGCTCGGCGGCAGCGCGCCACCCGGCGCCACGCCGGAGCGCACGCGCCCCTTCATGGCCGGTGCCGACGCGAGCCTCGTCGAGGCCAGCGGCTCGACCTCCGGAGCGGTGCTGCAGCAGGCCCACCTGCAGAGCGTCGTCGGGCTGGTCTGGCGATCGATCGTCCTGTGGATGCTGCTGCTGGCGCTGCTCACGCTGGCCAACGTCGTCGGCTGAGTGCCGGCACCGGCCTCACCAGCGAGGGCGCGCCAGCTCGTCGTAGAGCTCGACGTAGAGGCGGTAGCGCGAAGCGGCCACCGCGCCGCTCTCGACCGCCGTGCGCACGCCGCAGCCCGGCTCGTGCCGGTGCGTGCAGTTGTGGAAGCGGCAGGCGCCGAGGGTGGCCGCAAGGTCCGGCATCAGCGACGCGAGTCGTTCGGGGGCGATGTGGCGCAGCCCGAACTCCTGGAAACCCGGCGAGTCGATCAGCGCGCCGCGTCGATCGGCGTCGAGCCAGTACCACCTCGTGGCCGTCGTCGTGTGCCGCCCGCTGTTCAACGCCTGGGAGATCTCCCCGGTCTGCGCCTGCGCACCCGGGACGAGCAGGTTGACCAGCGTGCTCTTGCCCGCCCCGCTCGGACCGAGCAGCAGCGTGATCCGGCCGTCGAGCAGGGCCGCGAGGCGCTCGCGCGTCTCGGCCGCGCGCCCCTTGGCGGCCAGTTCGACGACCTCGACGCCCATTGCGCGATAGGGCGCCAGACGCGCGCGCGCGCCGTCGGAGTCGGGCAGGTCGGTCTTGTTCAGGCCGATGACCGCGGGGACGCCGGCGTCCGCGGCCGCGACCAGCGCGCGCGCGAGCTGCGACTCGCTGAAGACCGGGCTCGATGCCACCAGCACGAGCAGCTGATCGAGGTTGGCCGCGAAGGACTTGGTGCGCCAGTCGTCCTGCCGGTAGAGCAGGCTGCGCCGGGGCTCGAGGTGCTCGACGACACCCTCGTCCCCCGACGGCGCCCAGCGCACGCGATCGCCGACGACGAGCTCGCTCTTCTTGCCGCGCGGGTGGCACTGCACGCGCCGACCCTCCGGGGTCTCGACGACGGCGTGCCGACCGTGCGCGGCGACCACCAGCCCGAGGTCGAGCGCCTGGAAGCGGCTCACCTCGACGGTTCACCGCTCACGCGGCGACGAGCGCGTCGATCCGTGCGGCGCAGATGAAGTCGTTGATCGAGATGCCGCGCACCGAGTGGGTGTTGTAGCGCACCGTGCAGCCGCCGTAGCCGACTCGCAGGTCGGGGTGGTGGTCCTCGGCGTTGGCGATCCACGCCACCGCGTTGACGAAGCCGATCGTGCGATGGAAGTCGGGGAATGCGAAGTGCTTCTCGATCGCGCCGTCGACCAGCGCCCAGCCCGGAACCAGCGGCAGGTGGCGCGCGATCTCGTCGGCATCCATCGGCGCGTGGCCCTCGAGGGGGCGGCAGCGCATCGTCGTCAGGTCGGTGCTCATCGGGCGGAGGGGGCGAGTGGGGAACGGGTTTCAGCCGGCGGCGGGCCGCGGCGCCGGCAGCACCGCCAGGCGCTCCGAGGCCGGGGGGTGCGAGTAGTAGAAGCGCACGTACAGCGGGTCCGGCGTCAGTGTCGCGGCGTTGTCCTGGTGCAGCTTGAGCAGCGCCGTCGCCAGCGCGCGCCCGTCGGCCTGCGCGCAGGCGTAGGCATCCGCCTCGAACTCGTGCCGGCGCGACACCTGCGCCATCAGCGGCGAGACGAAGAACGTGAACGGCGGCAGCGCGAGCACGAACAGCAGCAGCGCGAGCGCGTCGTTGGCCGCGACGAGGTTCGGCGTGACGCCCAGCCCCGTGTAGAAGCCGCTCTGCCCGGTCAGCCAGCCGAGCAGGGCCAAGCCGAGCAGGCTCGCGCCGAAGACGGTCACCATGCGCTTGAGCACGTGGCGCCGCTTGAAGTGCCCGAGCTCGTGCGCGAGGACGGCCTCGACCTCGTCGGGGGTCAGCTTCGCGAGCAGGGTGTCGAAGAAGACGACGCGCTTGGCCGCGCCGAGGCCGGTGAAGTACGCGTTGGCGTGGGCGGAGCGCCGGCTGCCGTCCATCACGAACAGACCCTTCGCGGCGAATCCGCAGCGCTGCATCAGCCCCTGCACGCGCGCCTTGAGCGACTCGTCGGCGAGAGGCTCGAAGCGGTTGAAGATCGGCGCGATGAGGGTGGGGTACACCACCAGCAGCAGCAGGTTGAAGCCGACCCAGGCCGCCCAGGCCCAGAGCCACCACAGGCCGCCCGACGACGCCATGATCCACAGCACCAGCGCCGCGAGCGGCAGGCCGATCAGCGCGCCGACGAGCGCGCCCTTGGCCAGGTCGGCGGCGAACAGCGCCGGCGTCATGCGGTTGAAGCCGAAGCGCTGCTCGATGCGGAAGGTCGAGTACCAGTCGAACGGCAGCTCGAGCAGCGCCCCGATCACGACGAACGCGGCCAGCAGCGCGAGCTGGTAGACCATGTCGCCGAAGCGCGGCTGCAGCGCGTCGCGCAGCGCGGTGTTGAGCAGGTCGAGGCCGCCGAGCAGCGTCCAGCCGAGCAGCACGGCGGCCGAGAACGCCATCGCCGCCAGCGAGAAGCGCCCCTTGACCAGCGTGTAGTCGGCCGCCCGGCGGTGAGCTTCGGGGCTGACCGAGCCCGCGAAGGCCGCCGGCACGCGGTCGCGGTGCGCGGCCACGTGGCGCATCTGCCGGGTGGCGAGCCAGTAGCGCACCGCCACCGACGCCAGCAGCGCCGCGCAGAAGGACCAGGTCACGATCTCGGGTTGCATCAGGCTGGCAGTGTAGGCTTCGGCGAGAATCGGTGCTCCCGATGCAGCCATTGCCGATGAGCGACCTTCCTCCCGCCGCCGCTGCCTCTGCTGCGCCGGCGCTCGCCTCGAGCGAGCACAACCTGGTCTGGATCGACCTCGAGATGACAGGGCTCGCGCCCGAGTCCGACCGCATCATCGAGATCGCGGTCGTCGTCACCGACCCCCAGGTGACCGTGCGCATCGAGGGCCCGGTGATCGCGATCCACCAGAGCGACGCCACGCTCGACGCGATGGATGCGTGGAACAAGGGCACCCACGGCCGCAGCGGCCTCGTCGAGCGGGTCAAGGCGTCGGGCGTCGACGAGGCCGCCGCCGAGGCCCAGGTGATCGCCTTCCTGGAGCGCTTCGTGCCGCGCGGCAAGAGCCCGATGTGCGGCAACAGCATCTGCCAGGACCGGCGCTTCCTCGCCGTCCACATGCCGCGCCTCGAGGCGTTCTTCCACTACCGCAACCTCGACGTCAGCACGCTCAAGGAGCTCGCGCGACGCTGGAAGCCGCAGGCGCTGGAAGGCTTCCGCAAGGCGCAGTCGCACACCGCGCTGGCCGACGTCCACGAGTCGATCGACGAGCTGCTGCACTACCGCACGACGCTGCTCGCGGTCTGACGCGGGGGCGCGCGTCGCCGGTGCCGGTCAGCCCGGGTGCTGCACGCGCTGCGCGAGCGCCTCCCAGACCGGCTGCAGGCGCCCGGGCAACGCGGGCAGCGCGCCGAGTTCGGTGCGGCTCTCGCCCGGGGCGTGGAAGTCGCTGCCGCGCGAGGCCAGCAGCCCGAACTCGAGCGCGGTGTCGGCATAGCGCACCTGCTCGGGGGCGCTGTGGCTGCCGGTCGTCACCTCGACGGCGCGTCCGCCGTGGGCAACGAATTCCGAGAACAGCGCGTACTCGGCGCTCGGCGAGAAGCGGTAGCGCGCGGGGTGCGCGATCACCGCCACGCCGCCGGCGCCGGCGATCCAGCGCACCGCGTCGCCCAGCCGCGCCCAGCGGTGCGGCACGTAGCCCGGCCTGCCCTCGACGAGGAAGCGCCGGAAGACCTCGTGCGTGTCGGCGCAGACCCCGCTCTCGACCAGGTGCCGCGCGAAGTGCGTGCGCGAGATCAGCTCCGGATTGCCGGCATGCCGCAGCGCCCCGTCGAAGCAGCCGGCGATGCCGGCGCGCGCCAGTCCCTCGGCCATCGCCTGCGCGCGCTCGCGCCGGCCGCCGCGCGTGGCGGCGAGTCCGGCGCGCAGGGCCTCGTCGTCGGGGTCGATGCCCAGCCCGACGACATGCACGGTCTCGCCGGCGAAGGTCACCGAGACCTCGACGCCGCCCAGCCAGGCGAGGCCCAGGTCGAGCGCCGCCTCGCGGGCCCGGTGCTGACCGCCGAGCTCGTCGTGGTCGGTCAGCGCCCAGAGCTCGACACCCTGCGCCCGCGCGCGCGCCGCCAGCGCGGCCGGCGACAGCGTGCCGTCGGAGACGTCGGAGTGCGAGTGCAGGTCGGCATTCGTCAGGTGGTGCAGCGGGACCCGGGCGGCCATGACCGGCATGCTACGCGGCCGGCTTCGGGGCGCGGCCGTCGAGGGCCATCGTGCGCGCGCAGCGCGCGGCCAGCGCCGCGTCGTGGGTGACGACGACGAAAGCGGTCCCGCGGTCGCGCGCCAGTTCGAGCATCAGCGAGAAGACCGACTCCGCGGTGGCGCGGTCGAGGTTTCCCGTCGGCTCGTCGGCGAGCACGCAGGCCGGCCCGGCGACGAGCGCGCGCGCGATCGCCACGCGCTGGCGTTCGCCGCCCGAGAGCTGCCCGGGGTGGTGCGCGGCGCGCGCCGCGAGCCCGACGCGCGCCAGCATCTCCTGCGCCGCCGCGCGCGCCGCGGCCGGGCTCTCGCGCCGGATGCGCAGCGGCATCGCGACGTTGTCGAGTGCACTGAACTCCGGCAGCAGGTGGTGGAACTGGTAGACGAAGCCCAGGTGCCGGTTGCGCCAGCGGCCCTGCGCCGCCGCGTCCATCGCGGCGAAGTCCTGCCCCATCAGTTCGACGCGGCCGGAGGTCGGCCGGTCCAGCCCGCCCAGCAGGTGCAGCAGCGTGCTCTTGCCCGATCCCGAGGCGCCGGTGATCGCCAGCGTCTCGCCGGGGCCGACCTCGAGGTCGACGCCGCGCAGCACCTGCACGTCGAGCGCGTCGGCGCCGCTGCCCTCGCGGAAGCGCTTGTGCAGGCCGACGGCGCGCAGCACCGGCACGGCGGCCCGTTCACTCATGGCGCAGCGCCTCCGCCGGGTCGACGCGGCTGGCGCGCCAGCTCGGGTAGAGCGTCGCGACGAAGGCGAGCAGCAGCGAGACGACGGCGATCGGCACGATGTCCGAGGCGAGCGGCTCGCTCGGCATCCGGCTGATCAGATAGATGCTGCCCGGCAGGAACGCGACGCCGAGCAGGCGCTCGATGGCGGGCACGATGACGTCGACGTTGAAGGCCACCAGAAGCCCCAGCCCGACGCCGGCCAGCGTGCCGATGACCCCGGCCGTCGCCCCCTGCACGACGAAGATCGCCATGATCGAGCGCGGGCTCGCACCCAACGTGCGCAGGATCGCGATGTCCGCGCGCTTGTCGGTGACCGTCATCACCAGCGTGCTCACCAGGTTGAAGGCCGCGACGGCGACGATCAGCGTCAGGATGATCGCCATCAGCCGCTTCTCGACCTGCACCGCGTCGAACCAGTTGCGGTTGGTGCGGGTCCAGTCGCGCACCAGCACCTCGGGGCCGAGCGCCGCCGCGAGCTCGCCGGCGGCGACCCGCGCGGCGTGCACGTCGGCCAGCCGCAGCTGCACGCCCGTCGGGCCCTCGACGCGGAACAGCCGCGCCGCGTCGTCGACATGCATCAGCACGAGCCCGCTGTCGTAGTCGTAGTGGCCCGCCTCGAAGGTGCCGGCGAGCGTGAACTGCTTGAGCCGCGGCACGACGCCGGCCGGCGTCACCTGGCCTCCGGGCGCGACCACCGTGACCTTGTCGCCGACCCGCGCCCCGATCAGCCGCGCCAGCTCGGCCCCCAGCACGAGATTCCACGCGCCCGGCTCGAGCCGCGACAGCACGCCCCCCTGGAGCTGCCGGGCGAGGTCGGTGACGCGGGCCTCGGCGTCCGGGTCGATGCCGCGCACGATCGCGCCGCGCAGCTCGTCGCCACGCCCCACCAGCGCCTGCGCCGCGACGAACGGCGCCGCGGCGACCACCTGCGGGTGACGCGCCGCCGCGGCGGCCGTGGCGCGCCAGTCGGTCAGCGGGCCGCCGCGCGCGTCGAAGATCTCGACGTGCGAGATGACGCTCAGCATGCGGTCGCGCACCTCCTTCTGGAAGCCGTTCATCACGCTGAGCACGATGATCAGCGCAGCGACGCCGAGCGCGATGCCGAGCACCGAGACGCCGCTGATGAACGAGATGAAGCCGTTGCGCCGGCCCGACCGCCCGGCGCGCGTGTAGCGCCAGCCGATCTGCCACTCGAAGGGGAGCTGCATGGAGGCGGCGATGCTAAACGAGGGCTCCGCAGCCCCGGTCCGGCCAGGCGCGGCGGCGCCCGTCGCGCCGGGATAATCCGCGCATGCACCTGCTCGTGCCGTTCGCTGCGCCCGCCTCCGAAGCCGGCCGGCAGGCGCTCGCGGGCCTCTCGCTGCCTTCGCTGCGCGCGCTGCTCGCCGCGTTGCCCGCCGAGCAGCGCGACGAGGGCGACGAGCTCTCGTTCACGCCGCCGCACGAGCGTGCGCTGGCGCGCGCCATCGGCCTGGCTGGCGGCGACGGCGCGCTGCCGTGGGCGGCCTGGCAGGCGGCGCGCGACGGCCTCGACCCGGGCGACCTGGCCTGGGGGCTCGTCACGCCCTGCCACTGGCACCTCGGCACCGACCAGGTGAGTCTGGCCGACCCGCAGGCGCTGATGCTGTCGGAGGCAGCGTCGCGCGAGCTGTTCGAGGCGGTCGGCGAGCTGTTCACGAGCGAGGGCTTCGCGTGGCGCTGGGGTGCGCCGCTGCGCTGGTATGCGGCGCACGAATCGCTGGCCGCGCTGCGCACCGCGTCGCTGGACCGCGTGATCGGCCGCAACGTCGACCGATGGCTCACCGCCGGGCCCGGGACCCGGCTGGTCCGACGCCTGCAGAACGAGGTGCAGATGCTGCTTCACACCCATCCGGCCAACGCCCGGCGCGAAGCGCAGGGGCTGCTGCCGGTCAACTCGTTCTGGCTCAGCGGCTGCGGTGTCGCGCAGCCGGCGCGCACGCCGCCCGCGGTCGACGACCGCCTGCGCCGGCCGGCGCTGTCGGACGACTGGGCGGGCTGGGTGCGGGCCTGGGAGACGCTCGATGCCGGGCCGCTGGCCGACGCGCTCGCACGTCGGCGCGCCGGTGGCGACGTCCGGCTGACCCTGTGCGGCGAGCGCGCGGCGGTCATGCGGTCGGCTGGCGAAGGCTGGCGAAAGCTGGGCCGGCTCTTCGCGCGGCCGGACCCGCGGGCCTTGCTGGAGTCGCTGTGAACGCCGATGCCCCGGTCCGTTTCGAGGCTCGCGACGTGCCGCCGCGCACCGCCTTCGCGCTCGAGTCCGCCGGCGTGCATCCGCTGCTGGCGCGACTGCTCGCCGCGCGCGGCGTCGACGCGGTCGAGCAGATCGACGACGGGCTGGCACGGCTGCTGCCGCCCGAGTCGATGCGCGGCGCGGCCGACGCGGGCCGCCTGCTCGCCGATGCGGTCGAGCACCGGCAGCGCCTCTGCATCGTCGCCGACTACGACTGCGACGGCGCCACCGCGTGCGCGGTGGCGCTGCGCGGCCTGGCGATGCTTGGCGCTGCGCCCGACTGTCTGGGCTTCGTCGTGCCCGACCGCACCGTGCACGGCTACGGGCTGACGCCGGCCATCGTCGACCTGGCACGCGCGCAGCGCCCCGACGTGCTGGTGACGGTCGACAACGGCATCGCCAGCGCGGCCGGCGTCGCGCATGCGCGGTCGCTCGGGCTGCGGGTGCTGGTCACCGACCATCACCTGCCGGCCGTCGACGACGCCGGGCAGGTGCTGCTGCCCGAGGCCGACGTGATCGTCAACCCGAACCAGCCGGGCTGCGACTTCGGCAGCAAGGCCATCGCCGGCGTCGGCGTGATGTTCTACGTGCTGCTCGCCGCGCGTGCCGAACTGCGCGCGCGCGGCCGCTTCGACGCCTCGACACAGCCGCGGCTCGACGCGCTGCTCGACCTCGTCGCGCTGGGCACGGTGGCCGACGTGGTGCGGCTCGACGCCAACAACCGCCGGCTGGTCGCGCAGGGGCTGCGCCGGGTCCGCGCCGGGCGCATGCAGCCGGGCGTCGCGGCGCTGTTCGCCGTGGCCGGGCGCGACCCTGCGCGCGCGTCGGCCTTCGACTTCGGCTTCGCGCTCGGCCCGCGCATCAACGCCGCAGGGCGGCTCGCCGACATGACGCTGGGCATCGAGTGCCTGCGCACCGACGATGCCGCGCGCGCCGCCGAGCTGGCGGCGCAGCTCGACGCGATCAACCGCGAACGGCGTGCGGTCGAGGGCGACATGCGCGAGCAGGCCGAGGCCGCGCTGGCGGCGCTGCGGGCGCCGGGCGACGAGGCGCCGCCCGCGGTGGCGCTCTTCGACGACGGCTTCCACGAGGGCGTCGTCGGCATCGTCGCCGGCCGGCTGAAGGACCGGCTGCACCGCCCGACCTTCGTCTTCGCGCGCGGCGGCGACGGGCTGCTCAAGGGCTCGGGGCGATCGATCCCGGGCTTCCACCTGCGCGATGCGCTGGACCTCGTTGCCAAGCGCCACCCCGGGCTGCTGCAGCGCTTCGGCGGCCACGCGATGGCTGCCGGCGCGACGCTGTCCGCCGACGGCTTCGAGACCTTCGACGCCGCCCTGCGCCGCGTCGCCGCCGAGTGGCTGGACGCCGCCACTCTCACGCGCACGCTGCGCCACGACGGCCCGCTGGCACCCGAGTGGTACGACCCGGGCACGGTGGCGCTGCTCGAGTCGCAGGTCTGGGGATCGGGCTTCGAGCCGCCGCTCTTCTGTGACGACTTCGACGTGATCGGCCAGCGGCTGGTCGGCGAGCGCCACCTGAAGCTGCGATTGCGTCACGCGGCGGGTGTGCGCGAGGGCATCTGGTTCGGTCGCACCGAACCTCTCCCCGCGCGTGCGCGGCTGGCCTACCGGATCGCGCTCGACGAATGGAACGGCCAGCGCCGCGTGCAGGTGGTGGTCGAGGCGGCAGGCTAGGCGCCGACGCGGTCGGCGATGTCCCTGCGCGTGCGGCGGGCTCGCACCCGCGGCAGCATGGCGCAATGAAGTCATTGCTCGTCATGGCGGCGCTCGCGGCGTCGCTGTCGTCGGCCCCCGCGAAGGCCGACGATCTGAAGCCCGTCACCGTCGTGCGCGGGCTCGTCAACCCGTGGGGGCTGGCCTTCCTGCCCGACGGCCGCATGCTGGTCACCGAGAAGCCGGGTCGGCTGCGGCTGGCCGGCGCCGACGGTCGGCTGTCCGAGCCGTTGGCCGGGCTGCCGCCGATCTCGGCAAGCGGCCAGTGCGGACTGCTCGACGTCGTCGTAGACCCCAGGTTCGCCGACAACCAGCGCATCTTCTGGACGTTCGCCGAGCCCGGAGCGGGTGGCAACAGCACCGCCGTGGCGCGCGGCCGGCTGGTCGGCGACCAGCTGGTCGACGTGCAGACCATCTTCAGCCAGCGGCCCAAGGTCTCGAGCAGCCATCACTGCGGGTCGCGCATCGTCTTCGACCGCGAGGGCCACCTCTGGGTCGGCCTCGGCGACCGTTTCTCGCGCAAGGACGACGCGCAGACGCTCGACAACCATCTCGGCAAGATCGTCCGCATCGATGCCGACGGCAAGCCGGTGCCTGGCAACCCCTTCGCGTCGCGCGCCGGTGCGCTGCCCGAGATCTGGAGCCTGGGCCACCGCAACATCCAGGGCATGGCGGTGCACCCCGCGACCGGCGAGCTGTGGGCGAGCGAGCACGGCCCGCAGGGCGGCGACGAGATCAACGTCGCCGAGGCCGGTCGCAACTACGGCTGGCCGGTGGTCACCTACGGCCGCAACTACGGGCTCGGCACGCGCATCGGCGAGGAAGGGCCGAAGCCCGGCATCGAGATGCCGCTGCGCCACTGGGTGCCGACGTCGATCGCGCCCAGCGGCATGGTCTTCCTGACGAGCGATCGCTACCCGGGCTGGCAGGGCAGCCTGTTCATCGGCGCGCTGCGTGCGCAGGCGCTGGTTCGCCTGACGGTCGACGGCCGGCGCATCACCGGCGAGGAAAGGCTGCTGACGGCGATGGACGGCCGCATCCGCGACGTGCGCCAGGGGCCCGACGGCTGGCTCTACGTCGTCGTCGACGGCGCCGACGGTCGCGTCGTGCGCGTCGAGCGCTGAGGTCGCCGCCGGGACGCAGGCGCGGGCTGACCGCCCTCGACGCGCCGGCCCCGCCCGACGTCGGTCGGAGCCGCGAACGTCCGCAGCGGCCGGCCGCGAGCCACCGCGCGGCGCCCCGGTACACCATCCTGCGGGTCTGGTCGGCTACCGCGAAGGCGCCGCGACCAGCACCTCCTCGGCCGGCCGCTGCAACAGCTCGCGCAACGCCGGCGGGGCGAAGTGCCGGGGCACGGTGATGGCGAAGAAGTCCTCGTAGAGGCCGGGCACCACCGCATACTCGACGAGCGCGCCGCTGCGCAGCTCGTCCTGCACGACGACGCTGGGCACCAGCGCGACCCCGCCGGCATCGCGCGCCAGCAGGCGCAGCAGCGCCATGTCGTCGACCTCGGCGCGCAGCCGGTAGCGGATGCCGAGCTGTTCGCACAGCAGGTCGAAGGCGCCGCGGATGTCGTTGTCGCGGCCGGGCAGCAGCAGCGGTGCCTCGGCGAGTTCGTCCGGGTAGCGGAACGGCTTGCGCTTCGGCCGCGGGCGCCCGACCAGGCTCACCGGCTGGCGTGCGATGCGCCGGCAGCGCCAGGCCTCGTCCGCGCTGCCGTGCACGCGCCGGTTCGACAGCACGAGGTCCAGCGTGTGCACGCGCAGCCGCGTCAACAGGTCGGCGAGGCTGCCCGACTGCAGCACCAGCTCGACGTCGTCGCGGCCGAGCAGCGGCGCGAGGAAGTTCTCCTGGAAGTTGCGCGACAGCGTCGCCACCGCGCCGATGCGCAGCACCTGGCGCTGCGCGCGGCGTCCCTCGCGCAGCAGGGCCATCAGCTCGGTGCCCGACGCGAAGATCGCGTCGGCATAGCCGAGCGCGAGCTGCCCGGCCTCGGTCAGGTGCAAGGCGCGGCCTCGCCGTTCGAAGAGCGCCTGGCCGAGCTGGTCCTCGAGCTGCCGGATCTGCGTCGACAGCGCCGACTGGGAGACGTGCAGCCGCTCGGCGGCGCGGGTCAGGTTGCCCTCTTTCGCGACGGCCCAGAAGTAGTGCAGGTGGTGGTAGTTCAGGCGTGACATCGGCGAGGCGCCCCCTGGCCGCTCGCGGGCGGCGGCACGCGGGCGCGGCAGTCTACGCAGGTCGCGCCGCGCCGCGGGTCGATCGCTGCCCCGCCGGCGGCGCGAGCCCGTTCAGGTCACGCGTCCGAACCAGAACACCGACAGCCCGGCGGCCAGGATGGCCAGCAACGCGCCGATGCCGGCGAGCAGGCCGCTGATCTCGGTCTCCTTGCGCTCGACGACCATGCGCGAGCTCAGCGACTCGTACACCTTGAGCAACTGCTCGGCCGTGCCCGCGTAGTAGTACTCACCGAGCGTCATCGTCGACACCGACTTGAGCGTCTCCTCGTCGAGGCGGACGCGCATGCTCCAGCCCTCGAAGCCGATCACCTCGCCTTGCGTCGTGCCGACCCCGACGGTGTAGACGCGGACGCCGCGCTCGGCGGCCATCTTGGCCGCGTCCAGCGGATCGGGGCCGGTCGTGCGCTGCCCGTCGGTGAGCATGATGATCGCGGCCGACGCGTAGCTGCCGGGCTCGACCGGCTCGAACTTCGGCTGGTCGGCGCGCCGCGTGATGTCGTCGCCGGGGAAGTTGCGCTGCCCCGTCACATGCTGGATCTCGATGCCGTGGTCGGGGAACAGCGTCGCCAGGCTCAGGATGATGCCGCTGCCGGTGGCGGTGCCGCGCTGCAGCTGGAAGCGGTCGATGGCGGCGATGATGTCCTCGCGGCTCGTCGTCG
>JALORQ010000211.1 GCA_025458805.1 Rubrivivax sp. | reverse complement strand
CTGCCTCGACGTCACCGGCGGGCGCGTCGTCAAGGGCGTCAACTTCGTCGAGCTGCGCGACGCCGGCGACCCGGTCGAGATCGCCGCGCGCTACAACGAGCAGGGCGCCGACGAGATCACCTTCCTCGACATCACGGCCACCAGCGACGACCGCGACGTCATCCTGCACATCGTCGAGGCGGTGGCCGCGCAGGTCTTCATCCCGCTGACCGTGGGCGGCGGCGTGCGCACGGTCGACGACGTGCGGCGGCTGCTCAATGCCGGCGCCGACAAGGTGAGTTTCAACTCGGCGGCGGTGGCGAACCCCCAGGTCATCCGCGACGCCTCCGAGAAGTACGGGTCGCAGTGCATCGTCGTCGCGATCGATGCCAAGCGTCGTCACGGGGACGAACTGCAGGCGGTGCGCCGCATCGGCGACGAGGACGTCGTCGCGGGCCCGGGCTGGGACGTCTACACGCACGGCGGTCGCCGCAGCGCCGGGCTCGACGCGGTCGCCTGGGCACGGCGGATGGCGGCGCTCGGCGCCGGCGAGATCCTGCTCACGAGCATGGACCGCGACGGCACCAAGTCCGGCTTCGACCTCGAGCTGACGCGCGCGGTGGCCGACGCGGTGCCGGTGCCGGTGATCGCGTCGGGCGGCGTCGGTGCGCTCGAGCACCTGGCCGACGGCATCCGCATCGGCGGCGCCGACGCGGTGCTGGCGGCCAGCATCTTCCACTACGGCGAGTTCACGGTCGGCCAGGCCAAGGCGCTGCTGGTGCGCGAAGGCATTCCGGTGCGCCTGTGACGGCACGCGGGCGCCGGCTGGCGCCGCCGGCCGCGGCCCGGCGAAACGCGCCGGGAGAGGTGCGCATCATCGGCGGGGCGTATCGGGGACGGCGGCTGCCCGTGGCCGACCGCCCCGGACTGCGGCCGACGCCGGACCGCGTGCGCGAGACGTTGTTCAACTGGCTCGGCCAGCGGCTCGACGGCTGGCGCGTTTTGGACGCCTTCGCCGGCAGCGGCGCGCTCGGCTTCGAGGCGGCGTCGCGTGGTGCCGCCGCGGTGCTGCTGCTCGAATCCGACGCCGAGGTCGCGGCGCGCCTGCAGGCCTCGCGCGACCGCCTCGGCGCCGCCGCGGTGCGGGTGCAGCGCGCCGATGCACTGGCATGGATGCGCTCGGCCGCCACCGGCACCTTCGATCTCGTGCTGCTCGACCCGCCTTTCGATGCCGGGATGGCCGGCCCGGCGCTGGCCGCGGCGGTGCCGCTGGTCGGCGAACGCGGATTCGTCTACCTCGAGACGCCTGCCGGCGGGCTGCCGCCCGCACCGCCCGGCTTCGAGGTCTGGCGCGAGGGCCGGGCCGGCGCGGTGGGCTTCGCGCTGCTGCGTCGCGGCTACACTGCCGCCGTCGACGAAGCCCGGAGTGCCCCGTGACTGCCGCGATGCCGCTCACCGCCGTCTACCCGGGCACCTTCGACCCGATGACACTGGGCCACGAGGACCTGATGCGCCGCGCCGCGCGGCTCTTCGACCGGCTGATCCTGGCCGTGGCCGCGGGCCATCACAAGCGCACGATGTTCACGATCGCCGAGCGGCTCGAGATCGCGCAGGAGCTGGCGGCGCCGTACGGCAACATCGAGGTCGTGCCGTTTCGCGGCCTGCTGCGCGACTTCGTCGTCGGCGCCGGGGCCAAGGTCGTCGTGCGCGGGCTGCGCGCCGTGACCGACTTCGAGTACGAGTTCCAGATGGCCGGGATGAACCGGCAGCTGATGCCCGACGTCGAGACCGTCTTCATGACGCCGAGCGACCAGTACCAGTTCGTCAGCGGCACCTTCGTGCGCGAGATTGCCAGCCTCGGCGGCGATGTCTCCAAGTTCGTGGCACCCTCGGTGCTGATGCGGCTGAAGGACCGCGTCTCGAACCCTCCCGCCTGAGTCCTGCCATGGCCCTCTGGATCACCGACGACTGCATCAACTGCGACGTCTGCGAGCCCGAGTGCCCGAACCAGGCGATCTCGATGGGCGAGCAGATCTACGAGATCGACCCCGATCGCTGCACCGAGTGCGTCGGCCACTTCGACGAGCCGCAGTGCGTGCAGGTGTGCCCGGTGAGCTGCATCCCGGTGCGCCCGGACCGCCTCGAGACGCGCGAGCAGCTGATGGCGCGCTACCTCAGCCTCCGGAACGAACCAGCCTGACTTGGCGGCGCGGCGGTTCGCTGCGCGAAGCGGAACGCGACGGGGCGGCGACCGAGGACGACGTGCGGAAGCCGGCCAGCCCGCCTGTCGCCGCCTCACGGCCTTCGCGCTCGCGCGCCAGCCGCGCGGCCAGTGCCATCTCGCGCCGGGCCAGCGAGCGCGCGGCCTGCATCTCGGCCGCGCTGCGGCTGTCTTGCACCTCGAGCTGCACGCCCCCGTCCCGGCAGGCGGCGTCGGAGTAGACACGACCGTCGTCGCAACGCCAGACGGTGCCGGGCCCGGCAGCGGACTGTGCCGCGGCCGCGGGTGCGATGGCCGCCAGCAGGGCGGCGAGCAGCCACCGGTGCGCGACGGGATGGCCGCAGGTCATCGGTGTCCTCCGTCGTCTGACGGCGGCGATGCAGCGTCGCCAGGGGTCGCCGAAGGTGCGGCGGGCCTTGGAGGCTTCGGCCTCGGTGGCGGCGAGTGCACCGCCGTCGTCGCTCGATCCATCTGCCCGGCCAGCAGCAGCGGCAGCGCCGCCAGCGAGCGCGCGATCGCCTCGTCGATCGCGTCGCGGTCGGCGGGCGAGGGCTTCTTCAGCACCCAGCTCACGACCTCGCTCTTCACGCCCGGATGCCCGATGCCCAGCCGCAGGCGCCAGAAGTCGGGCGTGCCGAGCAGCCCCTGGATGTCCTTGAGCCCGTTGTGCCCCGCTGCGCTGCCGCCGCGCTTGAGCTTGGCCTGCCCGGGGACGAGGTCGAGCTCGTCGTGAACGACGAGGATGTCGTCGGGTGCGATCTTGTAGAAGCGCGCCAGCGCCGCCACCGAGACGCCCGAACGGTTCATGAAGGTCATCGGCTCGAGCAGCCACACCGGCCCGCCGTCGCCGGCGTGCCCGTTCACGCGCGCGACGAGCGCCTGGTAGCCGCGCTCGTGCGCCAGCCGCGCGCCGAGCTTGCCGGCGAGGGCGTCAACCCACCAGAAGCCGGCGTTGTGCCGCGTGGCCTCGTACTCGGGGCCTGGGTTGCCGAGGCCGACGAACAATCGGATCATGGTGCGGGCATTATCGGCAGGGCGCGCGGCGCCGATGCCCCGCGTCCGGGGGTGGCGCCGCACCAAAGAAGAGGGCCCCTCGAGGGGGCCCTGTCCGGACGCCGTGGGGCTGCCGGCCCCGCCGGCGCGAGGTCACTTCTTGTTCTGCTTCTCGTCCTTCTTGCCCTTCGCGGCCTTGCCCTTCTCCGGCTTGGCGACCGTGGGCGCGACGACCACTTCCTCTTCGGCCTTCGGCATCGTCACGACGACGATGACGGGGTTGAGGCTGCCGTGCTTGACGGCCTTGATGCCCGGCGGCAGCTTGAGGTCGCTGGCGTGCAGCGACTGGTTCTTGACCAGTCCCGACAGGTCGATGGTGACGAACTCCGGCAGCTGCGAGGCCAGGCACTCGATCTCGAGCTCGGTCGCGACGTGGTTCACCAGGCACTTGTCGGTCTTGACTGCGGGCGAGTTCTCCTCGCCGGTGAAGTGCAGCGGCACCTTCTTGCGCAGCCGGGTCGTCTCGTCGACGCGCTGGAAGTCGACGTGCATCACGATCGGCTTGAAGGCGTGCATCTGGAAGTCGCGCAGCAGCACCTTCTCGGTGCGGCCCGCCAGCTCCATCTCGAGGATCGACGAGTGGAAGGCCTCCTTCTTCAGCGCGAAGAAGAGGGCGTTGTGGTCGAGCTCGATCATCTTCGGCTCGCCGGCCCCGTAGACGATGCCGGGGACCTTGGCGGCGTTGCGCAGGCGGCGGCTCGCTCCGGTCCCCTGCACGGTCCGCTCGAATGCGGTGAACTTCATCTTCACTCCAGGTTGTGAGGCCCCGCGACCAGGGCCCGGGAAGAACGGGCCGGCGGCCCGCCAAAGGAAAGGGCTGCCGGAGGGCAGCCCGCTCTTCAACTAGAAATTGCTGTTCTGCTCGGCGAACAGCGAGGTCACCGACTCGCCGTCGCTGATGCGGCGGATCGTCTCGGCGAACAGGAAGGCCACGCTCAGCTGCCGGATCTTCGGGCAGGCCCGCGCCGCGTCGCCGAGCGGGATCGTGTTGGTGATGACGACCTCGTCGAGCTGCGACGCCGCAATGCGCTCGATCGCCGGCCCCGAGAACACCGGGTGCGTGCAGTAGGCGAGCACGCTTCGCGCGTTGCGCTCCTTCAGCACCTCGGCCGCCTTCACGAGCGTGCCGGCGGTGTCGATCATGTCGTCCATGATCACGCAGTTGCGGCCCTCGATCTCGCCGATCACGTGCATCACCTCGGCC
>JALORQ010000210.1 GCA_025458805.1 Rubrivivax sp. | reverse complement strand
CGCGGCGCCATCCCGAGCGCGCGCGCATGGCGCGCCGCCTGCACGGCGACCGGCGCGGCCGCCGCCTCGTCGTGCGCAAGCATCGCGTCGGCGAGGTCGTTGGCGGCGCGGCCGAGCCAGCGCAGCCGCTCGGCGCCGCGCTCGGCCTCGCGCGTCGGCGGTTCGCCGTCGGGCGCGCGCATCGCGCGCTGCAGCCCCTCCGGCAGGCCCCAGGCGCGGGCGATGCCCGCACCCAGGTCCTGCAGGCCCAGGCCCAGCACGCGCTGCGCCGCGGCCTCGCGCGCCGACGCGGCGTCGACGCCGCCCGCGACCGCGGTCTGCTGCCGGATCTGCTGCGCCTCCTCGGGAAAGTAGAACTCGGTCAGCAGCCGGCCCAGGTTCTGGAACATCGCGCCGAGGAAGGCCTCCTCGCCCTCGCGCGGCGCCGGCAGCAGCTCGGCGGCGAGCATCCCGGCCATCAGCGCGCGCAGGAACTCGTCGCGCAGCAGCGCGGCGTGCGCCTTGTCCTGCATGTGCTCCAGCAGCACCAGCGACAGCGCCAGGTTGCGGATGCCCGCGAAGCCGACCAGCGCCACGGCCCGCGAGACGGTGTGGATGCCGCCGCCGGCCGCGTGCCGGAAGCCCACCGTGTTGACCATGCGCAGCAGCTTCTGCGTCAGCGCGACGTCCTTCAGGATCTCGGCCGACAGGCTGCCCAGGCTCTCGGTGTCGGACGCCGCGACGCGCTGGATGCGCACCACCGTCTCCGACAGCGCCGGGAAGTCGCTCTTGTGCCGCATGCGACGCAGCAGGAAGTCGACCGTGGCGCGGCCCTGGGCGGCATCGTGCACCGCGGCGTCGGGCGGCTGCAGCCACGCGGCGAGCGCATCGCGCATCGCCGACGCACCGTCGTAGCGCCGGGCGGCGTCGCGCGACAGCGCCCGGTGGACGATGCCGCGCAGCACGTCGTCGACCTCGATGGCATCGGGCAGCCGCAGGTCCTCCTGCTGCACGCGGCGCAGGTATCGGTACGGGTCGCGCTCGGCCATCAGCGGGGCGCCGGCCAGCAGCTCGGCCAGCATCACGCCAACGGCGAACACGTCCATCGCCGGAGCGGGTGCCTCGCCGCGTGCGGCCTCGGGCGACATGTAGCCGGCGGTGCCGACGATGCGCCCCTCGAGCGCGCGCGGTCCGGGCGACGCGACGCGCGCGGCGATGCCGAAGTCCATCACGCGCACGCGGCCGTCGCGCCCGACGAGGATGTTCGAAGGCTTCAGGTCGCGGTGCACGATGCCCTGGGCGTGCGCGGCGGCCAGCGCGTCCAGCACCGGAAGGGCGGTCTGCACCGCCTCGCGAGCCGCCCACGCGCCCCGGCCGCGGCGCGCGTCGGCCAGCGTGCCGCCGTCGACGAACTCGAAGACGAGGTAGGGCTGGCCGTCGGCCTCGTCGGCCTCGAAGACCTGCACGACGTTCGGGTGCTGCACCCGGCTGACCGCGCGCGCCTCGTGCAGCCACTCCTGCAATGCGTCGGTGCCGGCCTCGGGATCGAGCAGCTTGAGCGCGACATCGCGGTCGAGCCGCGGGTCGTGCGCCAGCCAGACGCTGGCCTGCGCGCCGCGGCCGAGCAGCCTCCCGAGCACGAAGCGGCCCAGGCGCCGCCGCGTGCCGGTCGCCACCGCGTCGGTCACCGCGCGCGCCCCGACCCGGGAGCAGCATCCGACGAGGCATTCGGCTCGTCGAGTTCTGCAGGCAGCGTCGCTGCCGAGATCGGTCGAGGCTGGCCCTGGATCGCGGCCTGCAGCTCACGGGCGCCGAATCCGAGCATGCGGCCGTAGCGCTGCACCACGCGATTGAGCGCGAGCGCCTGGCGCGTCGCCGGCAGCGCGAGCGCGTCGAGCACCTCGTTGCCGCAGCTCGCGGCGGCGCGCAGCAGGTCGCCGTCGCCGTCGGCGCTGCGCGGCAGCGTGGCCAGCGGAAGCGGCCGCACCATCGCCAGCACGTCGTCGTCCAGCCCCCACAGCCGCGCGACTGCAAGCCCGAGACCCTCGATGTCGGTGCCGAGCACCGCGAAGGCCGCGTCGGCCTCCCCCATCCCGGGCTCCTCGGCGTCGCCGGCACGCGCCGGAGGCGCCGGCTGCATCAGCCGCCGTATCTGCTGCGCCTCGTCGGGGAAGTGGTAGTGCACGACCAGGCGGCCCAGGTTCTGCAGCAGCGCGATCAGGTAGACGACCTCGCCGTCGTAGCCGGGCGGCCTCAGGTCGAAGGCGATGCGTCCCGCGCGCTTGACGCGCGCAATGACCTGCTCGAGCGCGGCCGCCCCCGCCTCGTCCAGCGGACCGGGCCAGGGACGCAGCGCGAGGGCGGCGCGGCGCACCCCGTCGAGGCCGAGCATCGCGATCGCGCGCCGCACGGTCAGCACGGCACCGTTGCCCGACACCTGTCCGCCGCGCACCTGCGCCGAATTGACCGCGCGCAGCAGCTCGAAGGCCAGCGCGACGTCCTCGAGCACGATCTCGGCCAGTTCGGCCGTGTGGCGGCGGTCCATCAGCGCCAGCCGCGCGGCACGGTCGGCGGCGCCGGGCTGCGAGGGCAGCGCGCCGGCGACACGCAGACGGTCGGCGAGCAGCGCGAGCGGCCCCCCGCCGAGCGCGGCATCGCTGCGCAGCCAGCCGTCGAGCGCGCCGGCCAGCGTGCGCGCGTTGCGGTAGCGCTGTCGCTCCTGGCGGTCGGTGGCGCGGTTGACGATCGCGCGCAGCGGCTCGGGCACCGGCTGCGGCACGTCCCAGGGCAGGCGCACCAGCTCGCGGCCGAGCGGCGGCAGCCGGGCGATGACCTGGCCGACGTCGGGTTCGTCGAGCGCCGGGCGGCCGACGATGGCGTGATGAAGCACGACACCCAGCGCCAGCACGTCACGCTGCGAGGCGTCCTGCTGCGCGCGCATCGCCCCGGGCTCGGCGGCGCCACGGTCCGGAGTCGCATCGGGTCCGGCGACCTCGAGCCCGGCCACGCGGACCGCCCCCTGGGCGCCGACGATCAGCAGGTGCGGCTGCAGGTCGCGGTGCGCGACACCGGCCTCGTGCGCATAGGCGAGGCCCTGCAGGGCCTGCACCGCGAGTTGCGCCGCCTCGGGCGCGGCCATCCCGTGCCGGCCGAGCCGGTCGCGAAGCGTGGATCCGTCGCCGAGGTCGTACGCGACGAAGGGCCAGTGGTCCTGGAAGCCGATCTCGACCGCGTGCGCGAGGTGCGGATGCGACAGCCGCGCCGCCTTGCGCACGGGCTGAAGCCACGACTCGGCGGCATCGGTCGACGGGCGCGCCGCACGCGGCAGCACGAGCATCAGCTCCTGACCGTGCCGAGGATCGGCCACCAGCCAGGCCATCGTGCGCTCGCTCTTGCCGAGCAGCCGCAGCAGCTGGAAGCGTCCGAAGTGACGCACCGGCGCCGCGGCACGGCCGGCGTCGGTCGAGGCTGCAGGCGGGGTGGCGCTGAGCATGCGGCCGATTGCACCGCACCGGCGCGCGCCGCGAAGGCGCGATCAGCGCGCCAAAGCCGGCGCAGATCGCTGCGCCCCAAGGCTGCTGTCAGGCTCCGATGCGACCCTCCGCGACCGTCCGGCCCCAGGCCGCGCCGCCCGCCCGCAGGAGTCCCCGATGCTCGAAGCCTACCGCCAACACGCCGCCGAACGCGCCGCCGTCGGCATCCCGCCACTGCCCCTCGACGCGAAGCAGGTCGCCGCGCTGATCGAGCTGATCCAGCACCCGCCGGCGGGCGAGGAGGCGGTCCTGCTCGACCTGCTGACGCACCGCGTGCCGCCCGGCGTGGACGACGCCGCCAAGGTGAAGGCCAGCTTCCTGGCCGCCGTCGCGCACGGCGAGCTGCAGGTCGGCCTGGTCTCGAAGGGCAAGGCGACCGAGCTGCTGGGCACCATGGTCGGCGGCTACAACGTGCACCCGCTGATCGAGCTGCTCGACGACGCGGAAGTCGCCGGCATCGCCGCCGAGGGCCTGAAGAAGACCCTGCTGATGTTCGACTACTTCAACGACGTCGCCGACAAGGCCCGCGCCGGCAACGCCAAGGCGAAGGAGGTCATGCAGAGCTGGGCCGACGCCGAGTGGTTCACAAGCCGCCCCGAGGTGCCGAAGACCATCACCGTCACCGTCTTCAAGGTGCCCGGCGAGACCAACACCGACGACCTCTCGCCCGCCCCCGACGCCTGGAGCCGCCCGGACATCCCGCTGCACTACCTGGCGATGCTGAAGAACACCCGTCCCGACGCGGCCTTCAAGCCCGAGGAGGACGGCAAGCGCGGCCCGATCCAGTTCATCGAGGACCTGAAGAAGAAGGGCCACCTCGTGGCCTACGTCGGCGACGTGGTCGGCACCGGCTCGTCGCGCAAGAGCGCCACCAACAGCGTGATCTGGGCCACCGGCCAGGACATCCCCTTCGTGCCGAACAAGCGCTTCGGCGGCGTCACGCTGGGCGGC
>JALORQ010000209.1 GCA_025458805.1 Rubrivivax sp. | reverse complement strand
GCCGGCGCTGCTCGGGGTCTCGGTGGCGCAGGTCTCGCTGCTGATCAACACGCAGATCGCGTCGCACGTGGGCGTCGGCGCGGTGTCGTGGCTGACCTACGCCGACCGCCTGATGGAGTTCCCCACCGCGCTCCTGGGCGTCGCGCTCGGTGTCGTCCTGCTGCCCCAGCTGTCGGCGGCACGAGGCCGCGACGACGAGCAGGGGTACTCCGACCTGCTCGACTGGGGGTTGCGGCTCGTCGTGATGCTGTCCATGCCCTGCGCGCTGGCCCTCCTCGTGTTTCCGCACGCGCTGGTCGCGGTGCTGTACCACTACGGCGCGTTCGCCGACCGCGACGTCGAGATGACCGTGCGCGCGTTGATGGGCTATGGTGCCGGCCTGCTCGGACTCATCGCCGTCAAGGTGCTGGCGCCGGGCTTCTACGCGCGGCAGGACATCCGCACGCCGGTCAAGATCGCCATCGGCGTCCTCGTCTTCACCCAGGCGCTCAACCTCGTGCTGGTGCCGTGGCTGGGCCACGCCGGACTGGCGCTGTCGATCGGGCTCGGCGCCATCGCCAACGCCGGGATCCTGCTCGCCGGACTGCTTCGCCTCGGGGTCTACCGCCCGCGGCCCGGATGGGCCGGTTTCTTCGCACGCCTCGTGCCGGCCAACCTGGCGCTCGGTCTGCTGCTGGCGTGGGCGGGCTCGGCGGTCGACTGGATCGGCCTGCAGGCGGCCTGGGCCGAGCGCGCCGGCTGGATGGCTGCGGTGCTCGGCGGCTCGGTCCTGCTGTACTTCGCGCTGCTGCGGGCCGCCGGGATCGACCTGCGGCAGTTCGTGAAGCGGGGCTAGGGACGCGGCACGCGTACACTGATCCGCATGCCTGCTCCGATCCGCTTCGAGGCACCAACGCCGCTGCAGTATTTCGCGATGCTGGTGGCCGACGACGCCAGTTTCTCGCTGCTCGAGGCGGCGATCTCGGTCGCGCAGGACGAGTATCCGAGGCTCGACGCGCAGGCGGTGCTGGCCGAGATCGACGCGATGGCGGACCGGCTGCGGCGCCGCCTCCCAGCGGACGCCGGCCCGTTGCAGCGGCTGCGCGCGCTCAACCAGTACTTCTTCCAGGAGCTGGGGTTCGGCGGCAACGTCAACGATTACTACGACCGCCGCAACAGCTACCTGATCGACGTGCTGCGCACTCGGCGCGGTATCCCGATCACGCTGGCGCTGCTCTACGTCGAGCTCGCGACCCAGGTCGGCCTCGACGCGGCCGGGGTGTCGTTTCCCGGGCACTTCCTGGTCAAGCTGCACCTGCCTCGCGGCGAGGTGATCGTCGATCCGTTCACCGGCCATTCGCTGTCGCGCGAGCAGTTGGACGAGCGGCTGGCGCCGTATCGTCGCGAACAGGGTCTGGTCGGCGACTTCGAGGCACCGCTCGGGCTCTTCCTGCAGGCCGCTGCGCCGCGCGAGATCCTGGCCCGACTGCTGCGCAACCTCAAGGAGATCCACCGCGGCGCACGCGACTGGCCGCGCCTGCTCGCGGTGCTCGAGCGCCTCGTCGTGCTGCTGCCCGACGGATGGGAGGAGCGGCGCGACCGCGCGCTCGTGCAGGCCGAGCTGGGCCGGCTCGACGAGGCCGTCGACGACCTGCAGGCCTACCTCGAGCACGCGCCCTCGGCGCGCGACGCCGCGGCGCTGCGTCGGCGGCTCGCGGCGTGGCGGCGGGGGCGGCGCGGCCTGCTGCACTGACCGATGAAGCAGCTGACGCTGGCGATCGGTCCCGCACCCGAGGCCCGGTTCGGTGACTTCGACCGCGCCGACTGCGCCGCCGTCGTCGCCCACCTCCGCGCGCTCGAACCCGGGGCGCCCCCGGTCTACGTCTGGGGGCCGCCCGGCAGCGGCAAGACGCACCTGCTGCGCGCGCTGGCCGCCGACTGGCGGACGAGGCAGGGTGTCGCGCGCTGGCTCGATGCTGCATCGCCGGACACCGGGGACTCCGACGACGCGGCGACGCTGGTCGTCATGGACGGTGTCGATGCCTGGTCGCCCGAGCAGCAGCGCGCGGCCTTCGCCGCCTTCGTCGCCGCGACGGCGCGGCCGCTCGCGATCGCCGCCGCCGGCCGGCTGCCCCCCGTCGACCTCCCGCTGCGCGACGACCTGCGCACGCGGCTCGGCTGGGGGGCGGTATTCGCGATGCAGCAGCCCGGCGACGACGGCACGCGCGACGTGCTCCGGCGCGAGGCCGCGCGCCGCGGTCTCGCGCTGTCCGACGAACTGCTCTCCCACCTGCTGACGCGCTTCCCGCGCGACCTGGGCCACCTGATGAACCTTCTCGATCGCCTGGACGACTACTCGTTGTCGAGCGGACGGCCGGCCACGGTGCCGCTGCTGCGCCTGATGCTCGCCGAGGAGCACGACCTGGCGCCCGTGACCGGGGGTGCCGGATCGTGACCGCGCTGGCGCTGTTCGACCTCGACGGCACGCTGCTCGAGGGCGATTCGGATCACGCGTTCGGCCAGTTCATGGTGCGCCTCGGGTGGGCCGACGCCGAGGTCTTCGCGCGTGCCAACGACCGCTTCTACGCCGACTACCTTGCTGGGCGACTGGACATGCACGCCTACGTCGCGTTCGCCACGTCGGCTTGGCGGGAGCGCGATGCGCGCGAACTGCAGCGCGCGCTCGACGCCTTCGTCGACGAGGTGATCAGGCCGTGGCTGCACCCCGAGGCGCTCGCGCTGGTGCAGCGTCACCGCGACGCCGGGGACCGCATCGCGATCGTCACCGCGACCAACGAGGTCGTCACGCGACCGATCGCGGCGCTGTTCGGCGTCGAGACGCTGATCGCCACCGAGCTCGAACGCGATGCCCGGGGTCGGGTGACCGGCGCGATCCGCGGCACGCCGTCGTATCGCGAGGGCAAGATCGACCGCGTGACCGCATGGCTGGAGTCGGGAGGCCAGCGCTGCGAGGACTTCGAGCGCTGCATCTTCTACAGCGACTCGACCAACGACCTGCCGCTGCTCGAGCGGGTCAGCCACCCGGTGGCGACCAACCCGGGCCCCGCGCTCGAGCGCATCGCCGTCGAGCGCGGCTGGCCCATCCTGCGCCTGTTCGATTCATGATCCGCAAGTTCATCGACCGCCTGCTCGGCAAGCCGCCGGCAGCCGCCCCTTCGCCGGCCGCCCCCGTGATCCCGCTCGGCCGGCGCGTGGAGGTCCCCGCCGCCGAGCACCGCATCGATGCCTCGCTGCTCGACGACCACGCCGTGCGCGTCGTGCGCACCCTGAAGGACGCGGGCTACGAGGCCTACATCGTCGGCGGCGCCGTGCGCGACCTGCTGGTCGGGCTGCGGCCGAAGGACTTCGACGTCGCCACCGACGCCACGCCCGAGCAGGTGAAGGCGCTGTTCCGGCGCGCGTTCGTCATCGGCCGGCGCTTCCGCCTCGTGCACGTCGTGTTCGGCCGCGGCCGCGAGCACGAGGTGATCGAGGTGTCGACCTTCCGCGCCTACCTCGACGCCAGCGCCGCCGAGCAGGTGGCGGGCAACGAGAAGACCAGCCGGCGCGAGATCGAGGGCAAGCAGCACGTGGTCGACGCCAGCGGCCGTGTCCTGCGCGACAACGTCTGGGGCCCGCAGATCGAGGACGCCGCGCGGCGCGACTTCACCGTCAACGCCATGTACTACGACCCGGTGACGAACACGCTGGTCGATTACCACGGCGGACTGGGCGACGTGCGGGCGCGCACGCTGCGCATGATCGGCGACGCCGAGACCCGCTACCGCGAGGACCCGGTGCGCATCGTGCGTGTCGTGCGCTTCGCCGCCAAGCTCGGCTTCACGATCGAGCCGGCGACCCGGGCACCGATCCGCTCGATGGCCCCCCTGCTGGCCAACGTGCCGGCGTCGCGGCTGTTCGACGAGATGATCAAGCTGCTTCAGACCGGGCACGCCGTGGCGAGCATCGACGAACTACGCCGTCACGGGCTCGACCGAGGCGTGTTTCCGGTGCTCGAAGCCGCGCTGGCGCCGCCGGACGTCGACCCGCGGCGCGAGGCCTTTCTGCGCCTGGCCTTCGAGGACACCGACCGGCGCGTGGCCGAGGGGCGGTCGGTGGCCCCGAGCTTCCTGCTGGCGTGCATGCTGTGGCACGACGTCCAGGGGCGCTGGCAAGCGCTGCGCGACCAGGGCGAGTCGCCGTTCCCGGCGTTGCAGCAGGCGGTCGATGCCGTGTTCGACGCGCGTGTGGGCGACATCTCCGGGCGCGGCAAGCTCGGCGCGGACATGCGCGAGATCTGGACCATGCAGCCGCGCTTCGAGCGCCGCACGCCGGGCTCGGCGGCGTCGCTCGTCGCGCAGCCGCGCTTCCGTGCGGGCTACGACTTCCTGCGTCTGCGCGCCGATGTCGGCGAGGTGCCGGTCGAACTGGACTCGCACCGTCGGGGCGGCTGCGCCGTCCGACACGGCAGCGCCGGCTGCGGAGGCACCCGTCACCGCAGAGGACGGCGGCGATGCGTCCGCCGGGCCACGCAAGCGCCGGCGACGCCGGCGTCGGCCCGCGTCCCGGTCGGCCGAAGGCGCGGGCGGCGCCGCGCCGTGACGGCGCCGCAGCGGGCCTACGTCGGTCTCGGCGCCAATCTCGGCGACCCCCGACGCGCGATTGCGGACGCCCTGCAGGCGCTGGCGGTGCTGCCTGGCGTGCGGCTGCTCGCGCACTCGTCGCTGTACCGCACCGCCCCGGTCGACGCTGGCGGCCCCGATTACCTGAACGCGGTGGCGGCGATCGACACCACGCTCGAACCCGAGCCGCTGCTGGCGCACCTGCTCGCCATCGAACAGCGCCACGGACGCGAGCGCAGCGTTCGCAACGCCCCGCGCACGCTCGATCTCGACCTGCTGCTGCACGGCGACCGCGTGCTCGGCACGGACAGGCTGACGCTGCCGCACCCGCGGCTGCACCTGCGCGCCTTCGTGCTGGAGCCGCTGCTGGAGATCGCGCCGGGGCTGGTTGCGCCCGGGCTCGGGCCGCTCGGGCGCTGGCGGGCGGGCTGCGCCGGCCAGCGCATCGAGCGAATGCCGGACTGACGCCGCGGGCTGCGCTCAGCGCCCGGCATCGCGCGCGGCCTCGAACTGCCACTCGAAGAAGCGCTGCCCGCTGTAGGCGATCGTGCTCATCAGCACCCCGGCGCCGATGAGAAGCCCGACGACGACGCCGAGCACCGCGCCCCAGCCCGTCTGCGGACCTCGCGCGCCGCCGTTGTGGCGGGCGTCCCAGCGTTCGTCGGGCGTCAGTCCGTAGACGATGGCCGACAGCATCGCCAGCGAGACCGACAGCCCGAGCAGCGGCAGCAGGACCCAGGCGATGCGGTCGTCCTGGCCGAGCGTGAGGACGCGCTCGATACCGAGCAGTCCCAGCGCCGTGGGCACCGGGTGCAGCCATCCGGCCACGTCGCGCAGCCCGTGCAGGTAGAAGCGGTGCAGGCCGAGCGTGCCGGCGAGCACGGCCAGCCAGGTGGCGATCGTCTTCGACCGGTAGTGCGTCACGGCAGCGGGTCGACCGGTGCCGACCCGGCGCCCGGGCCCAGTGCGCGCTGCATCAGCACGACATCGAGCCAGCGGCCGTGCTTCCAGCCCGCCGCGCGCAGCACCCCGGTGTGCTCGAAGCCGAGCGCACGGTGCATGCCGATCGATGCCGCGTTGGCCGCGTCGCCGATCACCGCCAGCATCTGCCGCGCGCCGAGCGCCTCGCAGCGCGCGACGAGTTCGGCGAGCAGCAGCCGGCCGACGCCCGCCCCCTGGGCCGAAGGCGCGAGGTAGATCGAGTCCTCCACGCAGAAGCGGTAGGCGCGCCGCGGCCTGAAGTGGTTGGCGTAGGCATAGCCGACGACACGGCCGTCGCGCTCGGCGACCAGCCAGGGCAGCCCCTTGCCGGTCACGTCGTCTCGCCTGCGGCCCATCTCCGCCGCGTCGGGGGCCTCGAGCTCGAAGGTGCCGGTGCCGTGCGCCACGTGGTGCGCATAGATGGCGGTGATCGCGGGCAGGTCGGGCGGCGCCGACGGACGCAGCAGCATCGAGGCGGGGGACGGATGGAATGAACGGACCGGAAGTCTATAATGCGCGGTTTTCGGCGCCGGCTCTTCGACCGCAAGGTGTACGGAGCGCGTATCTGCGGGGCCGGAGTTTCGCGTGGCGGGTGGCCCTGACGGGCTCCGGCCTCATCAGCGATCGTGCTGCCCAGCGTGTCTCCCGGTGCGGCGCTCGCCCTTGCCTTCGAGGACTCATTCGAGATGGTCGTGATCCGACTGGCCCGTGGCGGCGCGAAGAAGCGCCCCTTCTACAACATCGTCGTCGCGGATTCGCGCGAGCGGCGCGACGGACGCTTCATCGAGCGCGTCGGCTTCTACAACCCGATGGCCGCCGGCGGCGAGCAGCCGCTGCGCGTCGCGATGGACCGGATCACCTACTGGAAGGGCGTCGGCGCGAAGCTGTCCGACACCGTCGAGCGCCTGGTCGGCCAGGCCAAGACTGCGGGCTGACCCGCGATGGCTGCGCCGGCCGGCGCGTCGGCGCGCGATGCGGCGTCGCCCCCTGGCCGCTGAGCCGCAGGGCGCGGTGCCGGCCGCGGCGCCGCCCGCAGGCGAGGCGGCTTCGTTGCCCCCGGATGCCGTCCTCGTGGCGTCCGTCGTCGGTGCGTTCGGGGTGCGCGGAGAGGTCCGCGTGCGGCCGTTCTCCGCCGACCCGCAGGCGCTGTTCTCGAGCCGACGCTGGTTTCTGGACGCGCCGGGCGAAGGGGTCGCGCCGGCTGCCGCGCGTCGCTGCGCCATCGGCTATCCCCGACGGGTCCGCGTGCGCGCGGCGCGCGAGCACGGCGACGACATCGTGGCACGCTTCGACGATGTCGACGACCGCGATGCGGCGCAGGCCTTCGCAGGCGCGCAGGTGTACGTTCCGCGCGCGAGCTTTCCGACACCGGCGGCCGATGAGTTCTACTGGGTCGACCTGATCGGCCTGGCCGTGGTCAACCGCGAGGGCGTGGCGCTCGGTCGGGTCGAGGGCCTGCTCGAGACCGGGCCGCACTGCGTGCTGCGGCTCGACACGCGCGAGCGCGACGGGTCCGAAGTCATGATCCCGTTCGTCGGCGCCTATGTCGATCGCGTCGACCTGGCAGCGCGGACGCTGCACGTCGACTGGACCGCTGGCGACTGACGCCCGGCGGGCGGCCGCGATGCGCTTCGACGTCGTCACGCTGTTCCCGGAACTGATCGCCCCGCACCTCGCGATGGGCGTGACGCGGCGCGCGTTTGCGCCCGGCGGTGCGATCGACGTGCGGGTGTGGCCGCTGCGCGACTTCGCGCTCGACGGCTACCGGCGCGTCGACGATCGGCCCTACGGTGGCGGCCCCGGCATGGTGATGCTGGCCGAACCGCTGCTGCGCGCCCTCGATGCGGCGCAGGCCGGGCGGGGCGATGCGCCGGCGCCGGTCATCCACTTCACGCCGGCGGGTCGCCGCATCGACCAGGCGCTGGTGCAGTCGCTGTCGCGCGGCGCCGGCGCGGTGCTGCTGTGCGGCCGCTACGAAGGGGTCGACCAGCGCATCCTCGACCGCCGCGTGACGATGGAGCTGAGCCTCGGCGACTTCGTGCTCTCGGGCGGCGAACTGCCCGCGCTGGCGTTGCTCGACGCCGTCGCCCGGCTGCAGCCCGGCGTGCTGCCCGACGCGTCGCGCGACGAGGAGAGCTTCGCCGACGGGCTGCTCGAGGCGCCCTGCTGGACACGGCCCGAGACGCTGCGGATCGACGGCGTCGACGACCCCGTCCCCGCGGTGCTGCTGTCCGGGGATCACGCGCGCATCGCGCGCTGGCGTCGCGAACGCTCGCTCGAACTCACCGCCCGCCGGCGTCCGGACCTGATCGCCGCGGCACGCGCGGCGGGCCGGCTGAGTGCGGACGACGAGCGGTTCATCGCACTCGCCGGGCTATAATCTCGGGCTTTTTCGCGATCCTATGCCGCGCCTCGAGCGCGTATCTTCGGGCCCCGTTCGACCGGGGCCGGATAGCGCAGGGGGTGACGACGAGGGCCCGACCGGTCCGCGCCGAATCCCCCGACGCCCCGATGCCCCGACGGTGCGCGAGCATTCCAACAACGGCCGGCACGAACGCCCTGGAGAGACCCTTGAACCTGATCGAGACCCTCGAGCGCGAGGAGATCGCGCGCCTGGACCGCAAGCTGCCTGCCTTCGCGCCCGGCGACACCGTGATCGTCAACGTCAACGTCGTCGAAGGCAACCGCAAGCGCGTGCAGGCCTACGAAGGCGTCGTCATCGCCAAGCGCAACCGCGGCCTGAACAGCAGCTTCATCGTCCGCAAGATCTCCAGCGGCGAGGGCGTGGAGCGCACGTTCCAGCTGTACAGCCCGCTGATCGCGTCGATCGAGGTCAAGCGCCGCGGAGACGTGCGCCGGGCGAAGCTCTACTTCCTGCGCGAGCGCAGCGGCAAGTCCGCGCGCATCAAGGAAAAGCTCGCTTGATGCGGCGGCGGGTCGCCTTCGCGGTGGCCCGCCGCGCCGGGTTTCCGACGCTGCCGCGCGACGTGCCGTCAGCGCGATGAACCGGCCGCGCATCGTCGATCCGCATGCGGTGCCTGTCGCCGGCACCGACGCGCACCTGCCGCCCGTGGACGCGGCGCGCCTGACGGCGCCTGCGCTCAGGCAGCGCTTCGCGACGGGCGGCGACTGGCGTGCCGTGATCGGCGGCGACGGCCGCATCGGCCCGGACCGGCCGATGTCGGCCGCTGCGGTGCTGGTCGCGCTGGTCGAGC
>JALORQ010000208.1 GCA_025458805.1 Rubrivivax sp. | reverse complement strand
GAGGCTGCAGCGTCTTCGTCGTCCACGCCCGCAACGCCTGGCTGCAGGGCCTCAGCCCGAAGCAGAACCGCGAGGTGCCGCCGCTGCGCTACGAGGTGGTGCACCGGCTCAAGGCCGACTTCCCGGCGCTGACCATCGTCGCCAACGGCGGCATCCGGACGTCCGAGCAGATCGCCGAGCAGCTGGCCCGCGTCGACGGCGTGATGGTCGGGCGCGAGGCCTACCAGCACCCATGGTCGATGGCCGGCTGGGACGTCGACTTCCTCGGTGCGACGGCGCCAGCGGCGGTGTCGCGCGAGGAGGTCGAGGAGGAGATGGTCGGCTACATGGAGCGCATGGCCGGGCAGGGCGTGCACTGGCACGCCGCGGCGCGGCACATGATGGGGCTGTGGAACGGCACCGCGGGGGCGCGGCGCTGGCGCCAGGTGTGGTCGGACCACCGGCTCAAGGCGCTGCCGGTGCGCGAGGTCGCCGCGCGGGCCACGGCGGCGCGGCAGGGCGAGTTGGCGACAATCGCCGCATGAGCGAAGCGATCCTCGGCATCATCGGCGGCAGCGGGCTGTACGACCTGCCCGGCCTGTCCGACACGCGCTGGGTCGACGTCGACACGCCCTGGGGCGCGCCGTCGGACCAGATCTTCACCGGCCGCCTGGGCGACGCCCGGCTGGCCTTCCTGCCGCGCCACGGCCGCGGGCACCGCATCCCGCCGTCCGACGTCAACTACCGCGCCAACATCGCCGCGCTCAAGCACCTGGGCGTGACCGACGTGCTGTCGATCAGCGCCGTCGGCGGCCTGCGCGCAGACCTGCCTCCCGGGACCTTCGTCGTCGTCGACCAGTTCATCGACCGCACGCACGGCCGGTCATCGAGCTTCTTCGGCCGCGGCCTGGTCGCGCACGTCTCGATGGCGCATCCGGTCTGCTCGCGGCTGGGCGACCACGTCGCCGCCGCGCTGGCCGGCACGCCGGTGCCGCACCTGCGGGGCGGCACCTATGTCTGCATCGAGGGCCCGCAGTTCTCGACCCTGGCCGAGTCGCAGCTCTACCGCAGCGCCAACGCGAGCGTGATCGGCATGACCAACCTGCCGGAGGCCAAGCTCGCGCGCGAGGCCGAGCTGTGCTACGCCTCGATCGCGATGGTCACCGACTTCGACTGCTGGCACCCGGGGCACGACGCGGTGACGGTCGATGCCGTCATCCGCGTGCTGCTCGCCAATGCGGCGAGCGCACGCGCCCTGGTCGCGAGCCTCGCGTCGCGCATCACCGGGGACGCGCAGGCGTCGGCCTGCGCCTGCCGGCAGGCGCTGGGCGCCGCCCTCATCACCGCGCCCGAGGCGCGCGATCCGGCGATGGTCGAGCGGCTGCGCTTCGTCGCCGGCCGCGTGCTGGGCTGAGGCCATGCAGGTCGACGGCGTCGCGATGCGCCCGTTGCGCGCCCGTCCGGGCCGCGACGCGATCGAGGTCATCGACCAGCGCGCGCTGCCGCACCGGCTGGTCGTCGAGCGGCTCCGCAGCGTGGCCGAGGTCGAGCGCGCGATCCGCGAGATGTGGGTGCGCGGCGCGCCGCTGATCGGCGCCACGGCGGCTTACGGTCTCGCGCTGCAGGCGGGCGCGGACGCCGGCGATTCGGCGCTCGGCGAGGCGGCACGACGCCTCGGGGCCGCGCGGCCGACGGCGGTCAACCTCGGCTGGGCCGTGCGCCGGATGATGTCGCGGCTGCTCGCCGTGCCACCCGCGCAGCGGCGTGACGCCGCCTGGCAGGAGGCCGACGCCATCGCCGACGAAGACGTCGCGGTCAACGCCGCGATCGGGCGCCACGGCCTGCCGCTGATCGAGGCCGTCGCCGCGCGCCGGCCAGGGCCGGTCCACGTGCTCACGCACTGCAACGCCGGCTGGCTGGCGACCGTCGACTGGGGCACCGCGACCTCGCCGATCTATCGGGCGCATGCTGCCGGCATCCCGGTGCACGTCTGGGTCGACGAGACGCGGCCGCGAAACCAGGGCGCCAGCCTCACCGCCTGGGAGCTTGCGCAGGCGGGGGTGCCGCACACGGTGATCGCCGACAACGCCGGCGGCCACCTGATGCAGCACGGCCGCGTCGACCTCGTCATCGTCGGCTGCGACCGCGTCACCGCGCGCGGCGACGTCTGCAACAAGATCGGCACCTATCTGAAGGCGCTGGCGGCGCGCGACAACGGCGTCCCCTTCTTCGTCGCGATGCCGACCTCGACGCTCGATCCGACGCTGCACGACGGCGTGGCCGAGGTGCCCATCGAGGAGCGATCGCCGCGCGAGGTGACGCACCTGGCCGGTCGCGCCGCCGACGGCGCCGTCGTCGAGGTGCAGCTGGTCCCGGACGGCACCGCGGCCGCCAATCCCGCCTTCGACGTGACGCCGGCGCGGCTGGTCAGCGGCCTGATCACCGAGCACGGGATCGTCGCGGCATCCGCGAGCGCGTTGCTCGCGATCGCGGCGCGGGATGGGGCCGGCACGTGAGCGGGGTGCCGGTCGACGCCGACGAAGCGGCGCTGCGCGACGCGATGGCGGCCGCGCTGCGCCGCCTCGAAGCGCTGGGCATGAACCGCGGCAGCACCGGCAACCTGAGCCACCGGCTGGGCGCGGGGATGCTGATCACGCCCACCGGCATGGGGGCGGATCTCGCCGCCGACGACCTGGTCTGGCTCGGCAACGACGACCGGCTGCGCGGACGCTGGCAGCCGTCGTCCGAGTGGGCCTTCCACCGCGCGATCCTCGCGTCGCGGCCGGACCTGCATGCGGTCGTTCACGCGCATTCGGTGCACGCGACGGCGCTCGCCTGCCTGCGGCGCCGCCTGCCCCCTTTCCACTACATGGTCGCGGTGGCCGGCGGCGACGACGTGCCGCTGGTGGCCTACCACACCTTCGGCACCGAGCCGCTGTCGCAGGCGGTCGCCGCCGCGATGCACCACCGCGATGCCTGCCTGCTCGCCAACCACGGCCTGATCGCGGCCGGCGCGACGCTCGAGCGCGCGATGAAGGTCGCGGTCGAGATCGAGTCGCTGTGCGAGTCCTACCTGAAGGCGCTCGCGGTCGGCGAGCCGGAATGGCTCGATGCCGCGCAGATGGCCGCGGTGATCGAGAAGTTCCGGCACTACGGCCGCACCGCACCGGGCGGCTGATGCGCGGAGGACCATCGCCGATGCGTCCCGGCACCGACCCGCTGCCCGACGAGGTGTTCGACGCGGCCCGCCGCGCCTTCGTAGAGGGCACGGCGCATCTGGACGCCGGGCGATTCGATGCCGCCATCGAGCGCCTCGAGGCCTCGCTCGCCCTGCTGCCGGGCCGGCCTTCGACGCTGGTCAACCTCGGCATCGCGCGCCTCGCGCACGGCGATCCGCGGTCCGCGCTGCAGGCGCTCGACGCCGCGCTGGCCGCCGAGCCCGGGGATGCGCCGGCGCACCTGCAGCGCGCGCGCGCGCTGGGCGCCCTCGGCCGCGATGGCGACGCGCTGGCCGCCTGCGCCCGGGCGATGCAGCTTGCCGCGCCGGGCGACCCGCTGCGCCGCGCAGCCCGCGCCGAGCAGGCGCTGGTCCTCAACCGCATGGGCCGGCACGGCGACGCGCTCGCGGCGCTGCAGGCGGCAGCGGCGCTCGGCGAGATCGACGGCGCCGGCTGGACGCTGCGCGGCCGCACGCTGCAGTGCCTGGCCCGGCACGGCGAAGCGCTCGCCGCCTACGAGACCGCGGTGCGTGTCGACCCTTCGCAACACGAGGCGTGGCTGCATCGCGGGCTGCTGCTCAAGGATCTGGGTCGCGACTCCGACGCGGCCGAGTCGCTGCGCCGCGCCGCGCCGGGCGTCGGCGATCTCGCGGCCTACGCCCTCGCGGCCATCGGTCACGGCGCCGCGCCGGGGGCCAGCCCGCCACGCTACGTGCGGGCGCTGTTCGATGGCTATCACGCCGACTTCGACCGCCACCTCGTCGACGAGCTCCAGTACCGGGGCCACCTCGCCGTCGTCGACGAGCTCGACGCGGCGCTCGGCGACCGGCCGCGTCCGGCGGCATCGGCGCTGGACCTGGGCTGCGGCAGCGGGCTCTGCGGTCCCGGTCTCGCACGGCTGGCGCGAGAGGTCGTCGGTGTCGACCTCTCTCCGATCATGCTCGCGCAGGCCGGGCAGCGCGGGGCTTACGCCGTGCTCGTCGCCGACGATCTCGTCCACCACCTGCAGACCACCGAACGGCGGCACGACCTGGTCGCCGCAGCCGATGTCTTCATCTACCTCGGCGATCTGCGGCCGGTCTTCGACGCGTTGCGCCGCGTGCTGCGGCCCGGCGGGCTGTGCGCCTTCACGATCGAGCTCGCCCTACGCGCACGACGAGGCCGCGCTGCAGGCGATGGCATCGGGTTGCGGACTGGCCTGGCGCGCGTCGGGCGCGCTCGCGCTGCGGCTCGACGAGGGGCGACCGGTGGACGGCCGGGTGATCGTGCTCGGCGCGACGGGCTAGCTCCGGGCGGCCGCCCGCCGGTCGGGCCAGGTCGCGAGCAGCAGCCCCGCGAGCGCCAGTGCGAAGGCCGCCGCGTGCACGGCCGTGAAGATCTCGCCCAGCGCGGCCACGCCGACCGCGGCCGCCGCCACGGGCAGCATCACGCTGAAGACGCCGGCCTCCGGCGCAGGCACGGTGCGCAGCCCGTGCATCCACAGCCAGACGCTGACCATGCTCGCCGCCAGCGCGTAGAAGACCAGCAGCGCCCAGTGCGGCACAGCGACCGCCGAGAAGTCGAAGGTCGTGGCCTGCCAGATCCCGAACGGGGTGACGAGCGCGAGTCCCCAGAGGTTGATGAGCGCGCTGATGCGGCGCGGCGAGACCTGCGCGGTCAGCTTCTTGCCGATGACCACGTAGCAGGCCTCGCAGATCACCGCGGCCAGCAGCAGCAGTTGGCCGACGGGCGCGTGCCATGCAGGCGCCGGCGCCGCCGCGCCCGGCGTGTCGTGCCGCGCCAGCGCCAGCAGCGCGATGCCCAGCGCGGCCAGCACGATGGCGAGCCAGACCCGCGCCCGCACGCGCTCGCGCAGCACGGCCCACGACAGCAGCGCGACCGCCGCCGGGATCGCCGCCATCGTGACGCCGGCGGCGAGTGCCGAGGTCAGCTTGACGCCGAACAGCATGCAGATCGAGAAGAGGAAGTTGCCGAGGAAGCTCTCCCAGAACAGCAGTCGCCGGTCGCGCGGCGAGAGCGGCGCCTCGCCGGGCGCACGACGCACCCAGTGCGCCATCGCGACGGCCGCGATGCCGAAGCGCAGCCAGGCGAGCAGGAACACCGGGAAGATCGCCACCAGCACCTTCGACAGCGCGACGTAGCTGCCGACCAGCGCCATGCTGGAGGCGAGCGCGGCATAGGCGAGCAGCGGCGGCGTGGTCATCGGTGTCGGCGCGTCGACCGCGCCGGTGGTGCGGCTCAGAAGGCCGCGGCGTAGCGCTCGAGCTCCCACGCGCTGACGTGGCGGGCGTGCTGCAGCGCCTCGTCGCGCTTGAGCCGCAGGAACTCCGAAGCGAGGGTGGGGCCGAGCGCCTCGAGGACGACGTCGTCGGCCTCCAGCGCGTCGCAGGCCGCGGCCAGGTTCTGCGGCAGCGGGCCGATGCCGAGTTCCTGGATCGCCGCCGGCGTCAGCGCGAAGAGGTCGTCGTCGGTGCCCGGTCCGGGATCGAGCCGCCGCTCGATGCCGTCGAGGCCTGCGGCCACCAGCGTCGCGGTCGCGAGATAGGGGTTGGCGCTGGCATCCGGCAGCCGCCACTCGAAGCGGCTGGGCAGGGTGCGCACGAGTGCGGTGCGGTTGTTCGGGCCGTGGGCCACGTACGCGGGCGCCCAGGTGGTGCCGGAGAGGGACTTGCCGACCGTCAGCCGCTTGTACGAGTTGACGGTCGGCGCCGCGACCGCCGCCAGCGCGCCGGCATGCGCGAGCACGCCGGCGATGAAGTGCGGCAGCATGTCGTCGGCGGCGCGCGTGTCGCGCCACAGCGAGACGTGGACGTGCATGCCGCTGCCCGGCTGGTCGGCGAACGGCTTGGGCATCATCGAGAAGACCATCCCGCGTGCCTCGGCGAGCGCGTGCGCCGCGAGCTTGAAGTACATCAGGTGGTCGCAGCTCGCCAGCGCGTCGTCGTGCGCGAAGTTGACCTCGTACTGGCCGTGCGCGTCCTCGTGGTCGAGCTGCAGCACGTCGAGGCCGGCGGCGGCGAGCGCCTCGTGCAGCGCACGCAGGAAGCCGGCCTGGCGCGGCAGCGACTTCAGGTCGTAAGACGGCTTGTCGAGGCGGTCGGCGTCGTCGGCGGGCCGCCAGCGGCCGTCCGCGTCCCGCCGCAGCAGGAAGAACTCCGGCTCGATGCCGGTCTGCATCGTCAGCCCGTGCGACGCGAGCCGGGCGAGGGCGCGGCGCAGGACCTGGCGCGGGCAGGCGTCGAAGGGCCGGCCGTCGACGAATCCGTCGCCGACGATGCGCGCGACGCCGGGCCACCACGGCAGCGGCTGCACCGTGGCGGCATCGCCGCGCGCGAAGTACTCGGCGCGCGGTCCGGTGCGCGGCAGCCCGGTGCCCCAGATCGACGGGCCGGCGAAGCCGGCGCCGGTCTCCAGCACCGCGTCGAGGTGCTCGACCGGCACCAGCTTGCCCTTGGCGGCGCCGTGCAGGTCGGCGAACTGCACGAGCAGGCTGTGCACGCCCTGCGCGCGCAGGCGCTCCGCGAGTTCCCGCGACACGGAGGCGCTCAGGCGGCGAGCAGCGATTCGCGCAGGATGCCGAGCGCCTCGTCGAACACCGGCTCGGGCGTGGTGAGCGGGAACAGGAAGCGCACCACGTTGGCATTCACGCCGCAGGTGAGCAGGATCAGGCCGCGCTTCATCGCCTCGGCCTGCACGCGCTTCGTGAAGTCGGGGTCCGGCTCGGCGCTGCCCGCGCGGTTGAACTCGACCGCGACCATCGCGCCGAGGCCGCGCACGTCGGCGATCTGCGGCACGCGCGCGCGGTGCGTCTCGAGTTCGGCCTTGAGGCGGTCGCCGAGGCGGGCGCCGCGCTCGGGCAGGCGCTCCTCCTCCATGATCTGCACCACGGCGTGCGCGGCGGCGATCGCCATCGGGTTGCCCGCGTAGGTACCGCCCAGGCCGCCGGGCGGCGGGGCGTCCATGACTTCGGCGCGGCCGGTCACCGCCGACAGCGGCATCCCGGCGGCCAGGCTCTTGGCGGTGACGATCAGGTCGGGCACGACGCCGAAGTGCTCCATCGCGTAGAGGCGCCCGGTGCGGCCGAATCCGGTCTGCACCTCGTCGGCGATCATCAGGATGCCGTGCTCGTCGCACAGCTCGCGGATCCACTTCACCGCGTCGGGCTGGATGACGTTGAACCCGCCTTCGCCCTGCACCGGCTCGAAGATCATCGCGGCAACCCGCGACGGCTCGATGTCCGCCTTGAACAGGTGGTGGATCGCCTTCTTCACCTCGGCCAGGCTCGCGCAGTGGCAGGGGAACGGGGCGTGATAGATCTCGGGCGGGAAGGGGCCGAAGCCGGCCTTGTACGGCTGCACCTTGCCGGTGAGCGCGACGGCGAACAGGCTGCGGCCGTGGAAGGCGCCGCCGAACGCGATCACTCCCGAGCGCCTGGTCGCGGCGCGCGCGATCTTGATCGAGTTCTCGACCGCCTCGGCGCCGGTCGAGAAGAAGGCCGTCTTCTTGGCGTGCGTGCCCGGGGTCAGCCGGTTGAGCGCCTCGGCGAGGGCGACGTAGCTCTCGTAGGGCACGACCTGGTAGCAGGTGTGCGTGAAGCGCTCGAGCTGTGCGGCGAGCGCCGCCTTGACCTTCGGGTGGCCGTGGCCGACGTTCATCACCGCGATGCCGCCGGCGAAGTCGATGAAGCGTCGGCCCTCGACGTCCCACAG
>JALORQ010000207.1 GCA_025458805.1 Rubrivivax sp. | reverse complement strand
CAGGTACTGCAGATCCTGCACCGGCACCTCGCCGGCCTCGGCCTTGGCGGCCATCTCGATGAAATACTCCTCGCCCTTGCGCACCAGGCGGTTGGGTTCCACCGGCACCTCGATCACGCGGCCCCGCACCTGAGGCAGGATCTGCACGACGTACTTGAAGACCCGCACGTCGCTGGACGACGGCGCGACGACGTTCAGCGTGAGGATCAGCGCCGTCAGCGCGACGACCGGGATGATGACGACGGTGACCTTCCACGGCGTCGTCCAAGGCAGCCACTTGAACTTGATGAAGATGAGCCAGACGAAGAAGGCATAGATGCCGAGCAGCAGGGCTTCCATCAGGCGGCCCCAGCGGCACCCGGCACCGTCGTCGCCGGCACGGCCGCGCCGGCGGCCGACCTGAGGGCGGCATCGAACTTCGCGTTCGCCTGGCGCAGCCCGATCGAGATCGCGCCGCGCGCGGCCATCGCGTCGATCTCGTCGCGCAGGTACTGCAGATCCTGCACCGGCACCTCGCCGGCCTCGGCCTTGGCGGCCATCTCGATGAAATACTCCTCGCCCTTGTCGGTGCCGTAGGCCTGCCGGTAGCTCACCGGCTTGGTGTAGGCCCACAGCCAGGCCGCCGGCCAGAGCAGCCCGCCGAAGGCGAGCGACAGCAGGCACAGCGTCTGGATCGCGTCCTTCTGCGGGTGGTGGCGCTTGTGCGCGATCTTCTCCGGCAGGATGTGCACCAGCCAGAAGAGCACGATGCCGGCGATCGGAAGGGCGACGATGATGAACCAGGCCAGGTAGAACGCTGCCTTGTCCATCAGCTCGGGCGGCAGGAACGAGGCATGGGCCGGGGCGGGCACCAGCAGCGCCGCGCAGAGGCTGGCCGCCACGCTGCGGTGGGTACGGGTCGGGAGGGTCATCGGGCGTTCTCTTCCAGGATCCGACGGCAGCGCGCGGGCGGCACTGCGGATCGGTCGGACGCGGACGGCAACCCCCCGACCCCCGGTCGGCAACAGCCCGAGGGGTGGTGGCGCCAGTTCACCCGGGGCAGTCTGGACGGCGCGGCCCCGCTTCGACTTGATCCTGGTCAAACCGGCGACCGGCGGCCGCCACGCGGGCGCAGCGCCCCGCGGCGTTCAGGCCATGATGTGCACGCCGCCGTCGACGTACAGCGTCTCGCCGCTGAGGCGCCGCGCATAGGGCGTGCACAGGTAGGCGCAGGCGAAGCCGACATCCATGATGTCGACCAGTTCGCCGAGCGGTGCGCGCTGCGCGGCTTCGGCCAGCAGCAGGTCGAAGTCCTTCAGCCCCGACGCGGCGCGTGTCTTCAGCGGTCCGGGCGACATCGCGTGCACGCGGATGCCCCGCGGGCCGAGCTCGTGCGCGAGGTAGCGGCACGACGCCTCGAGCGCGGCCTTCACCGGCCCCATCACGTTGTAGTTGGGCACCACGCGGTTGGCGCCCAGGTAGCTCATCGCGATCATCGTGCCGCCGTCGGCCATCAGCGGCACGGCCAGCCGCGCCATGCGGATGAACGAGTGGCAGGAGACGTCGACCGCCTTCGCGAAGCCCTCGGCCGAGCAGTTGAGCAGCCCGCCCTGCAGGTCGTCCTTCGGCGCCCACGCGATCGAATGGACGAGGATGTCGAGGCGTCCCCACTCGCGTGTGATCGTCTCGAACACCGCCTCGAGCTCGCCGGGCGCGCTCACGTCGAGCGCGGCGACGATCGGCGCGTCGAGCTGGCGCGCCAGCGGCTCGACATGCGGTCGCGCCTTCTCGTTGAGGTAGGTGACCGCGAGGTCGGCGCCCAGCTCGCGCAGCGCCTTCGCGCAGCCCCAGGCGATCGAGCTGTCGTTGGCGATGCCGACGACCAGCGCCTTGGCGCCGGCGAGCACCGGATGCGGGATGTCGAGCGGCATCGGGGAGCTCCGTTCAGATCTCGAGAAGCCGCGCCGTGTGGCGCGCGATCATCAGTTCCTCGTCGGTCGGCAGCGTCCAGGCGCTGATCCGACTCGCCGCCGTGCTGATGCGCGGCCCGCCGGAGGCATTGGCCGCCGCGTCGAGCTCGACGCCCAGCCAGGCCGCAGCCGCGCACGCGCGCTCGCGGATGGCGGGCGCGTTCTCCCCGACCCCGGCGGTGAAGACGATGGCATCGAGGCCGCCCAGCGCCGCGGCCAGCGAGCCCAGTTCGCGCCCGATCCGGTAGACGAAGAGGTCCACCGCGAGCCGTGCGCGCGGCGCGTCGCTCGCCAGCAGCGTGCGCATGTCGCTGGCCACGCCCGAGACGCCGAGCAGCCCGGACTGCTGGTAGAGCAGCCGCTCGATCGCGCGCGCGTCCATCCCGCGCTCGTCCATCAGGTAGAGCACGACGCCCGGGTCGAGCGCGCCGGTGCGCGTGCCCATCGGCAGCCCGTCGACCGCGGTGAAGCCCATCGTCGACGCGACGCTGTGCCCGCCCTGCAGCGCGCACATGCTCGCGCCGTTGCCCAGGTGCAGCACGATCGTGCGTCCGGCCGCCGCGCGAGGGTCGAGGGCGGGCAGCACCGACGCGATGTACTCGTAGCTCAGGCCGTGGAAGCCGTAGCGCCGCACGCCGGCCTCGTGCAGTTCGTGCGGCAGCGCGAACATCTGCGCCAGTTCGGGGTTGCTGCGATGGAACGCGGTGTCGAAGCAGGCCACCTGCGGCAGCCCCGGTGCGGCCTCGGCGAGCGCGCGTATGCCGGCCAGGTTGTGCGGCTGGTGCAGCGGCGCCAGCGGCACCAGGCGCTCGAGCGCGGCGAGCACGCCGTCGTCCACGAGCACCGGTGTCGCGTGATCGGCGCCGCCGTGCACGACGCGATGCCCGACGCCGGCCAGTCGCCGGCCCGCGGTCTGCTCCCGCAGGAAGGCGGTGAGGTGGGCCAGGGCCCCGGCGTGGCCGAGCGCGGCGTCGTCGGACCAGCGCTGCTCGGCGATCACGGCGCCCGAGGCGTCTCGCGCCACGAAGCGCGGCCGGTCGAAGATCGCCTCGACCTGGCCGCGGCAGTGCAGCGAGAGCGCGTCGCCGTCCGCGCAGTCGAAGAGCGAGAACTTGATGCTCGACGAGCCGGCGTTGACGACGGCGATGGCGTCGCCGGCCATCTCAGCCCACCGCCTTGGCCACCGCGCGCCGCCGCGCCAGCGCGACCAGCGCCGCGACCGCGCACGAGGCCTGCCGCGTGAGCTCGGAGTCGGCGCGGCTGGTCAGGATGATCGGCACGCGCGCGCCGAGCACGATGCCGGCCGCGTCGGCGCCGGCCAGGAACGACAGGCTCTTGGCCAGCATGTTGCCGGCCTCGAGGTCGGGCACGATGAGCACGTTCGCACGGCCGGCCACCGGCGAGTCGATCTGCTTGATGCCGGCGGCGGTCAGGCTGATCGCGTTGTCGAGCGCGAGCGGTCCGTCGAGGATCGCGCCGGTGATCTGGCGGCGGTCGGCCATCTTGCACAGCGCGGCCGCCTCGACGGTGGACGGCATCTTGGGGTTGACGGTCTCCATCGCCGACAGGATCGCCACCCGCACCTCGGGAAAGGCCAGCGCGTGCGCGAGGTCGATCGCGTTCTGCACGATGTCGACCTTGTCCTCGAGCGTCGGCGCGATGTTGACCGCGGCGTCGCTGATGATCAGCGCCTGGTCGTAGGCGGGCACGTCCATCACGAAGCAGTGGCTGATGCGCCGCGCGGTGCGCAGGCCGCGCTCGCGTCGCACGACGGCGGCCATCAGCTCGTCGGTGTGCAGGCTGCCCTTCATCAGTGCCTCGGCCCGGCCCTCGAGCACGAGGTCGACCGCGATCTCGGCGGCGGCGTGGCTGTGCGGCGCGTCGACGATCTCGACGCCCGAAAGGTCGGCGCGCGCCCCGTGCGCCGCATCCTCGATGCGCGCGCGCGGCCCCACGAGGATCGGCTCGATCAGTCCGAGGCGGGTGGCGCCGATCGCCCCCTCGATCGCGGCGGCGTCGCACGGGTGGACGACGGCGGTCGGTGTCGGCGGCAGGCCGCGGCAGGCTTCGAGCAGGCGGCGGTACTTCGAGTGGTCGTTCATCGTCGGGATGCTCCTGCCGGCGATCGTGCCTGGGCTCCGTGACAGGCCGGGCAGCGCGTGGTGCACTGCACAACAAGTATAGGCAGTCGCGCCTGGCCGTCGGCGCGTGGCGGCCGGCTGCGGGGTAGGTGTTTCGAGGCTGCGCGGCGATCGCCGCCGGCGCATCATCGGCGGCATGACTGCGGCAAGCTTCGAGTCCCACCCCCTCCAGGTGCTTTGCGTCGGTCGTGCGGGCGACGCACTCGCCGCCTCGGCGTTCGGTCCCTTCCGCGTCGAGCCGCTCGCTGCACTGGCGGATGCGGCGGCGCGGCTGGTCGGCGCACGCGGCGATGCCTGGCTCCTCTCACCACCTGACCGGGCGGCGCTCGACGCCCTGGCCGTCGATCCGTTGCTGCCTCGGGCGGCGCTGGCCGTGCCGGTGGTGGTGCTGGTGCCCGACCTGCAGCCTGCCGACGCGGTCGCGCTGGCCCGGCTCGGGGTCCAGGACG
>JALORQ010000206.1 GCA_025458805.1 Rubrivivax sp. | reverse complement strand
GTCGAGGTAGGCGATGCCGCGCACCGTGTGCCTGTCGCGCGCGAAGCTGCCGTCCTCGACGGCGCGCACGAAGTTGAGGAACACCTGCTCGCCCTCGCCACGCACGACGGCGTCGATCCACGGCGCCTCCTTGAGCACCTGCGGGTACATGAAGGTGCCGTGGATGCCGCCGAGCACGGTGACGATCGCCGGGTCCACTTCCTTGGCGACCTGCAGCAGCCGCTCGGCCTTGTAGATGGCCGGCGTGATCGCGGTGCAGCCCACGATGTCGGGCCGGATCGCCTCGATGCGCGCGCGCACCGCGTCGTCGTCGAGGTGGTGCGTCATCGCGTCGACGAAGGTCACGTCGTCGTACCCGCCGGCCTTCAGGTAGCCGGTCAGGTAGGCGACCCAGGCGGGCGGCCAGTTGCCGGCGATCTCGGCGCCGCCGGAGTGGTAGTTGGGGTGGACGAGCAGGATGCGCATGACCTCTCCTCGGGAGTGCCTGAACCGTACGTCCGCCTGGACACCGGGGTTTTGCGATGTGTCAACGCCGATTGACTCGGCGGGTGCCGGCCGGCGTCGTCGGGCGGGCCCGTCCGTATTGACGGCGAAGGAACGGGTCTTGCTTAATCGCGGCCACTTTTCGCCCCCGCAACCCGGAGTCACCCCTCATGAGCCTCTTCCGCCGCCGCACCGCCGGCCTTGCCCTCGCCGGGGCCGCGCTCGCGTCCTTCGCCGCCCCCCTGTTCGCTCAGGCCAAGCTGAAGGTCGCCGCCATCTACACCGTGCCGGTCGAGCAGCAGTGGGTGAGCCGCATCGACAAGGCGCTCAAGGCCGCGCAGGCGCGCGGCGAGATCGAGTACGTGTTCAGCGAGAAGGTGGCCAACGCCGACTACGAGCGCGTGATGCGCGAGTACGCCGAGAAGGGCCACCAGCTGATCGTCGGCGAGTCGTTCGCGGTCGAGGCCGCGGCGCGCAAGGTGGCCAAGGACTATCCGAAGGTCGCCTTCCTGATGGGCAGTTCGGGCAAGCCGCAGGAACCCAACTTCAGCGTCTTCGACAACTACATCCAGGAGCCGGCCTACCTCACCGGCCTCATCGCCGGCAGCATGACCAAGAGCGGCAAGATCGGCATGGTCGGCGGCTACCCGATCCCCGAGGTCAACCGCCTGATGCATGCCTTCATGGCCGGCGTGCGCGAGACACGCCCGGGCGCCGAGTTCATGGTCACCTTCATCAACAGCTGGTTCGACCCGCCGAAGGCGAAGGAGGCGGCCTTCGCGATGATCGACAAGGGTGCCGACGTGATGTACGCCGAGCGCTTCGGCGTCAGCGACGCGGCCAAGGAGCGCAAGGTGCTGGCCATCGGCAACGTCATCGACACGCAGCCGCAGTACCCCGAGACGGTGGTGGCCTCGGCGCTGTGGAACATGGAGCCCACCATCGACCTGGCCCTCAAGGCCGTCAAGGCCGGCCAGTTCAAGGCCGAGGACTACGGCAAGTACTCGATGATGAAGTACAAGGGCTCGGAGCTGTCGCCGCTCGGCACCTTCGAGGGCAAGGTGCCGAAGGCGACGATGGAACTCGTGGCCAAGCGCCAGAAGGAGATCCTCGCCGGCACCTTCATCGTGAAGGTCGACGACACCCAGCCGAAGTCGGGCAAGTGAGCGGCGCCGCGCCGCGGGCGCTGGTCTTCGACGTCTTCGGCACCGTCGTCGACTGGCACGGGACGATCGCGGCCGAGGTGCGCGGGCGCGGCCTGCCGGTCGACGGCGGCGCCTTCGCCCTCGAGTGGCGGGCCGGCTACGCGCCGGCGATGGACGAGGTGCGGCGCGGGGTGCTCCCGTGGACGACCATCGACGGGCTGCACCGGCGCATCCTCGACCGCCTGCTCGCCCGCCACGGCATCGCGCTGGCCGCCGACGAGACTGCCGAGTTCAACCGCGTCTGGCACCGGCTCGACCCCTGGCCCGACGCCGTCGAGGGGCTGCATCGTCTGAAGGCGCGCCTGCCGATCGCGACCCTGTCCAACGGCAACGTCTCGCTGCTGCTGGCGATGGCGCGCCACGGCGGGCTGCCCTGGGACACGATCTTCAGCGCCGAGCTGTTCGGCCACTACAAGCCCGACCCCGAGTGCTACCTCGGCGCCTGCCGGCTGCTCGACCTGCCGCCGGCCGCGGTGATGCTGGTCGCCGCGCACCCGAGCGACCTGCGCGGCGCGCGCGCCGCCGGGCTGGCCACCGCCTACGTGCCGCGACCGCTCGAGCGCGGCCCCGGCGGCGAGATGGAGCCGTGGACCGAGGGCGAGTTCGACGTCGTCGCGCGCGACTTCCTGCACCTGGCCGAGCAGCTCGGCGCATGACCCGGCGCGGCGACGCGTCCACGCGGCCCTTCCACGGGGTGTGCCGGTGACGGCGCCGGTGCTGCGCCTCCAGGGGATCACGAAGCGCTTCGGCTCGCTGGTGGCCAACGACGGCATCTCGCTCACGCTCGACCGCGGCGAGGTGCTGGCACTGCTGGGCGAGAACGGCGCCGGCAAGAGCACGCTGGTGTCGATCCTGTTCGGGCACTACGTGGCCGACGCCGGCTCGATCGAGGTCTTCGGCCGGCCGCTGCCGCCGGGCCAGCCGAAGGCGGCGCTGGCTGCCGGCATCGGCATGGTGCACCAGCACTTCACGCTGGCCGACAACCTGAGCGTGCTCGACAACGTGATGCTCGGCACCGAGCCGCCGTGGCAGCCCTTCAGCCGCCGCGCCGCGGCCCGCGCCACGCTGCGGGAAACGGCCGCGCGCTTCGGCCTCGCGGTGGACCCGGACGCGCGCGTCGGCGACCTGTCGGTCGGCGAGCGCCAGCGCGTCGAGATCCTGAAGGCGCTGTTCGAGCATGGCCGCAAGCGCGGCGCCCGCATCCTGATCCTCGACGAGCCGACCGCGGTGCTGACGCCGCAGGAGAGCGAGTCGCTGTTCGCGACGCTGGCGCGCATGGTGGCCGAGGGGCTCGCGATCATCTTCATCAGCCACAAGCTCGACGAGGTGCTGCGAGTCTCGCACCGCATCGCGGTGCTGCGCGGCGGACGGCTCGTCGCCGAGCTGCCGGCCCGGGGCGCCGACAAGGCGCTGATCGCCGAGGCGATGGTGGGGCGGCGCGTGGCCCCGGCGGTCAAGCGTGCGCATGCGCTCGGCGACGTGGTCTGCGAGCTGCCGGCCGCGCCCCCCTCCACGGCACTGCAGGTGCGCGCCGGCGAAGTGGTGGCGATCGCCGGCGTGGCCGGCAACGGGCAGCAGGCGCTGGCCGCCGCGCTCTGCGGCGAGCACGCCCCGGCCGGCGGCGGCGCGGTGCGCGTGCGCGGCCGGCCGCTGCCGCCGCGGCCGCGCGCCTTCGTGCGCGCGGGCGTGGCGCGCGTGCCCGAGGACCGGCAGGCCGTGGGCCTGGTCGGCGAGCTGCCGGTGTGGGAGAACGCGCTGCTCGAGCGCTACGCGGAGCCGGCCTTCGCGCGCTGGGGCGTCCGGCGCCGCGCGCCGGCGCTGGCGCACGCGCGCACGATCGTCGAGCGCTTCGACGTCCGCGGTACCGAGGCCGCGGGCCTGGCCACGCCGGCAGCGGCGCTGTCGGGTGGCAACCAGCAGAAGCTGATCCTCGGCCGCGCGCTGCTCGGCGCCGGCGACGGCCGGCCGCCGGCGCTGATCGTCGCCGACCAGCCGACCTGGGGCCTCGACGTCGGTGCGGTGGCCTACGTGCACCAGCAGCTGCTCGATGCCTGCGCGGCCGGCGCCGCGGTGGTGCTGATCAGCGAGGACCTCGACGAGATCTTCGCGCTCGCCGACCGCATCGCCGTCATCCATGCGGGCGTGCTGACGGACGCGAAGCCGGCGCGCGACTGGACGCTGGCGGCGATCGGTCTCGCGATGGCCGGCGGCGACGGCGGTCGCCCCGCCGCGGAGCCGGCGCATGCAGCTTGAACGCCGCACCGCGCCCTCGGCGCGCGCGCTGCTGCTGGCGCCGCTGGGCGCGGTCGCCTTCACGCTCGCAGTCACCTCGCTGCTGGTGCTGTGGGCCGGCGCCCCGGTCGGCCGCGCCTATGCGCTGCTGCTCGAAGGCGGCTTCGGCTCGCGCTTCGCGATCACCGAGACGCTGACGCGCGCCACGCCGCTGATCCTCACCGGCCTCGCGGCCGCCATCGCGTTCCGGGCGCGCCTGTACAACATCGGCGCCGAGGGCCAGCTCTACGCCGGCGCGCTGGCCGCCGTCGCCGTGGGCGGGCTGCACGGTGGCACCGGCTTCGAACTCGCGCCGGCGCTGCTGTTCCCGCTGATGATCGGCGCGGCGATGCTGGCCGGCGCGCTGCTGCTGCTCGGGCCGGCGCTGATGAAGTCGCGCCTGGGCGTCGACGAGGTGGTCAGCACGCTGCTGCTCAACTTCATCGTGCTGCTGGTCGTGTCGGCGCTGCTCGACGGGCCGATGAAGGACCCGACCGCGATGGGCTGGCCGCAGAGCGTCGCGCTGCAGGACGCGCTGCAGCTCGACAAGCTCGTCGAGCGCAGCCGCGTGCACACCGGCCTCGTCGCCGCCGTCGCGCTGGCCGTCGCGTTGTGGGCGCTGCTGAGGTTCACCACGCTCGGCTTCGAGATCCGCGCCCTCGGCTCGGGGCCGCGCGC
>JALORQ010000002.1 GCA_025458805.1 Rubrivivax sp. | reverse complement strand
CGGCAAAGGCTTCGGCGAAGCGGCCGGCATCGAAGGCCTCGTCCTGCGCGCCCGCCAGCACCTGCATCGGCAGAGCCGCCCCCCGGATCGCGGCCTGCCAGTCGGCCGGCGGCCGGTAGTTCCTGGCCAATGCATGCGAATAGCTCGGCGTGAGCTGCGCGGCCGCCTGCTCGCTCAGCGCGAAGCGGGTGACCGTGAGGCCGTCCAGCGCATGGATGCCCACGGCGTTGAGCACGCTCAGGCCGACGATGCGCGGCACGCCGACGCTGACCCATCCGCCGCTGTCGGGTCGGTAGGTGGGCGCGTCCTGGCTGAGGAACGGCGCCAGCAGCAGGTAGCGGTCGAACAGCGCCTGGCGAGCGCCGCCGGCGATGCGCAGCGCAAAGCCGCCGCCGGCCGAGAAGCCCGCCAGCGTGCGCGGCGGCGGCGGCGCCAGCTGGTTCACGAAGTCCTCGAGGTCCTCGTCGAGCTGGCCGACATGGTCGATCCGGCCCTTGGTCCCCGTGCCGCCGTGGCCGCGAATGTCGAGCGCGTAGGTCAGCAACCCGGCCCGCGCCAGCGCCTGCGCGAGCACGTGCATGCTCCGGCTGTCGGCCGAGGAGCCGTGGGCCAGCACCACGCTGCCGCGCACCGGGCCTTCGGGGCGGTAGCTTCGGAACGCCAGCGGCGTCCCGTCGCGCGCCGCGACGCGCTGCAGCGCCGGCAGGTTGCGGTAGTCGGCCTGCCGGAAGGGATCGGTGATGCTGCCCATCGGCGGCGGCTGCGACGGACCACCGAAGACGATGGCGGCGGCCAGCAGGCCGGCCGGGATCAGCAGGAGGGGAAGCACGGAACGGAGGCGGTCGGGCATGGGGCGGGTCTCGGCAGTCGATGCGGTGGTCACACTCTGGGCCCGAGCGGCGCGCCGGCCCAGGCGGCCGCGACGGAACGACGGTGGCGGCGACGAAACCGCGCGCCAGCGTCGCGAGGCGCGCCGCCCGAGCCGGTGCCGACCCGCCACAAGTCCTGTACGCTGTGCCGCCGGACGCGCGAATGTCCGCCACGTCCGCCACGTCCGCCACGTCCGCCACGTCCGCTACGTCCGCCACGTCCGCACGCGCCGATGCCCACACCCGATGGCGGCCGTGGCCCGCGACCAGGAGACACCGATGGACCCGAACCGCTTCGCCTCCCCCACGTGCTGACGCTGCAGCGAACGCTGGCCGCGCCGCGTGCAGCCGTCTGGCGATGCTGGACCGAACCCGCGCTGATCGTAGAGTGGTACTGTCCGGCGCCGTGGCGCGTCACGGCATGGCAGGCCGAGCTGTGCAGTGGCGGCGCGACCTTCGCGCGCATGGAAGGCCCCGGACCCGACGGCCGGCCGATGGCGCAGGACCTGCCGGGCTGCTACCTGCTGGTGGAGCCCGGTCAGCGGCTGGTGTTCACAGACGCCTTCGTCGGAGACTGGGTGCCCGGCTCCGCGCGGCCCTTCATGGTGGGTGACGTGCGCTTCGCCGATGCACCCGGCGGCGGCACGCTGTACACCGCGATGGCCCGCCACTGGAGCGCCGAGGACCGCGAGGCGCACGAGAAGATGGGATTCCACGAAGGCTGGAGCCGGGCCGCCGACCAGCTGGAGGCGCTGGCGCTCACGCTGGTCTGATCACATCCCCTTGAACAGGTGCGCGAACAGCCGGCTCACGGTCAGCGTCTCGGGCCGGCCGCGCAGCGACAGGAAGGCCTTGCCCGACTCGTCGCGGCGCGCGCTGGCGATGCAGCGCGCCTGCACCACGGTGCCCCGGTGCACCTGCCAGAACTGCGCCGGATCGAGCTGCGGCAGCAGTTCGCGCAGAGATACGCGGATCAGGTGCTCGCGCTCGGCGGTGACCACGCGCACGTACTTGTCGGCGGCCTCGAAGTAGATTACCTCGTCCACCGGCACGAGGTGAACGGTCTGCCCCACTTGCGCCTGGAGCACCTGCAGGCGCGGCTGCGGCGGCGGCGCCGAGGCGCCGAGCAGGCCGCGCAGCTGGGCCAGACCGTCCTGCAGTGCCTGCGAGGCATCGCGCCGGCCGGCCAGCGCGCGCTGCAGCCGCTGCACGCAGCCGGCCAGCCGCGACTCGTCCACGGGCTTGAGCAGGTAGTCCACCGCCTGCGCCTCGAAGGCCTGTAGCGCGTACCGGTCGTAGGCCGTGACGAACACCAGCAGCGGAAAAGGTGCGACGGACGCCTCCGCGGGCCAGTCCTCGGCCAGCGCGCGCGCCACCTCCAGGCCGCTCATCCCGGGCATGCGGATGTCGAGGAAGCAGACCGTCGGCCGCAGCGCCAGCGCCTGCTGCAGCGCCTGCGCGCCGTCGCCGGCCATCGCCACCACCCGCAATGCAGGCCACAGCCGCTGCAGCTCCACGCGCAGCGCCTCGGCCAGCAGCGGTTCGTCCTCGGCGATGAGGGCGGTCGGTGCGTTCATGCGGACAGCGGCAGGCGGATCACGGCCAGCGTGCCGCCTTCGGGCACGGCCTGCAGCGTCAGCGCGGCGCGCTCGCCGTACAGCGTGCGCAGCCGCTCGCGCACCTGCTCCAGGCCGAACCGGCCGTCGCCGACGCTGGCGGTGGCGTCCAGTCCGGCGCCGCTGTCGCGCACGAGCAGCACCAGCTGGCCGCCTTCGCGCCGCGCCGTCACCTCGACGAGACCACCGCCGACCATGGGCTCCAACCCGTGCTTGATGCTGTTCTCGACCAGCGGCTGCAGCAGTAGCGGCGGCACCGCGGCGGCCCGCAGATCCTGCGGCAGCTGCAGCTGCGTCTGCAGCCGGGGACCCATGCGCACCTGCATGAGCGCCAGGTAGTCGCCGACGCGCTCGAACTCGGTGCCCAGCGGATGCATCGCGCTGCGCGACGCGCCCAGCGTGGCGCGAAGGAAGGCGATCAGCCGGTCGAGCATGGCCTGGGCGCGCGCCGGGTCGCTGGCGATCAGCACGCGCAGGTTGGCCAGGGTGTTGAACAGCATGTGCGGCTCGAGCTGCGATTCCAGCAGCTTCAGCTGCGTCTCGGCGGCCACGCGGCGGGCGGCCTCGGCCTCGGCGCGGGCGTGGCTCAGGCGTTCCGCCAGGGTCAGCATGGCCACCGCCACGCCCGAGGCCAGCAGCGTCAGCAGCCACGCGATGCCGCCGCCCTGGCCATCGAACGGCCAGAGCCGGATCGCCTGGCGGTCGCTCAGGCCGGCGGCCAGCAGGTGGCCGGCCGGCGGGCCCACCAGCACGCCGGTCGCGACCAGCAGGCCCATCCAGGTCCAGCCGGGAAAGCCGGCAGGTCGGCCCGGTGGCAGGCCGCGCGCGATGCGGCGGCGGTCGCGCCAGGCCGCGGCCACGTGGCGGCCGCCGTCGATGATCGCCCAGCACACCAGCCCGATGCACATCGACACGATCAGGTTGCCGCGGAAGTCGCCCAGGCCACCCACGGTCAGCAGCGCTGCGATCGCGAGGTTGAGCACCAGCACCGTGGCGCCGCCGCGCAGCAGCTGGCGGCGCGCCGCGGCCCAGCCGTGACCGGTCGCCGGCGTCGGCAGAGGGGCGTGCAGCGAGGCCATCGGCACGATTGTCGGTCGCGGCTGCGGCGGGCCTGCCCGCCGCGCGACGAAGTGCGGCCGGCCGTCGCCGGACGGGACATGCGCCGCGCGAAGTGCAGGTCGCAGGAAGCGGAGTGCCGCGCCGAGCGCCTGAAGCGCCGCCCGTGCGCACCGGGCGTCGCCCCCGCAAGGCGGCGGCGCGGGCACCGCATTGGGAGGATTGCGCCGGACCGGCGCGGCGGTCAGCCGCGTGACGCCATGCGCTCGCCCATGCGCACCGCGACGCCCGGAGCCCAGCGCGGATCGAAGGCGAACCCGCCCGGCGGCCACAGCAGCACCACCGTCGAGCCGACGATGAAGCGGCCCATCTCGGCGCCGCGATCGAGCGCGACCTCGCCTTCGCGGTAGCTCCACTCGCGCACCCGCCCGGGCCGCGGCGGATTGACTGTGCCGTGCCAGACGGTGGCCATGCTGCCGACGATCGTGGCGCCGACGAGCACCATCGCGAACGGGCCATGGCTGCCCTCGAAGAGGCAGACCACGCGTTCGTTGCGCGCGAACAGGCCCGGCACGCCCCGCGCCGTCGCCGGATTGACCGAGAAGAGGTCGCCGGGCACGTGGATCATGCGCTGCAGCCGACCGGCCTCGGGCATGTGGATGCGGTGGTAGTCCCTCGGGCTCAGGTACAGCGTCGCGAACCGGCCGCCGTCGAAGCGCCGCGCCAGCCCGGCATCGCCGCCGAGCAGCGCGGTCGTCGTGTAGTGGTGGCCCTTGGCCTGCAGGATGCGGTCGGCGTCGATCGCCCCGCACTGGCTGACGGCGCCGTCGACCGGGCACACCAGCCCGTCGGGGGCGAGCGGCCGCGCACCGGGGGCCAGCGCGCGCGTGAAGAACTCGTTGAAGGTGGCGTAGCCGGCCGGATCGGGCTGCTGCGCCTCGGTCATCACGACGCCGTAGCGCCGGATGAACCAGCGGATCACCGCACGGGTCGCCGCCCCTCCCCGGGACTGCGCGAGCGCGCCCGCGATGGCCGTGAGCGCCTGCTTGGGCAGCAGGTACTGCAGCCCGACCGTCAGCCGGTCGCCCACGGTCAGCGCAGCGCGGGCAGGGTACGGGCGGTGCGCACGATGCCCTCGCCCACCGCGGCGCCGAACTGGCGCGCCAGCCGCTCGGCGACGTTCTCGCGCGGCGTGTAGTCGACGATGTCCTCGGCCTTGACGACCTCGCGCGCGACGTGGTCGAGGTTGCCCAGGTGGTCGGCGAGGCCGATCCGGATCGCCTCCTCGCCGTTCCAGAACAGGCCCGAGAAGGTGTCGGGCGTCTCCCTCAGCCGATCGCCACGGCCCTGGCGGACGACAGCGATGAACTGCTGGTGGACCTGGTCGATCAGCGCCTTGGCATAGGCGGTCTGCCTCTCGTCCTGCGGCGAGAAGGGGTCGAGCATGCCCTTGTTCTCGCCGGCGGTGAGCAGCCGACGCTCGATGCCGAGCTTCTCCATCAGGCCGGTGAAGCCGAAGCCGTCCATCAGCACGCCGATCGATCCGACCAGGCTCGCCTTGTCGACGTAGATCTCGTCGGCCGCGACCGCGATGTAGTACGCGCCCGACGCGCACAGGTCCTCGACGACCGCGTAGACCTTCTTGCCGTGCAGCGCCTTCAGGCGCCGCACCTCGTCGTTGACGATGCCGCTCTGCACCGGGCTGCCGCCGGGCGAGTTGATGCGCAGCACTACCGCCTGCGCCCCCGGGTCCTCGAAGGCGTCGCGCAGCGCGGCCACCAGGTCCTCGGCATTGGCCTCGCTGCCGACGCCGATCTCGCCGCGCACGTCGATCAGCGCCGTGTGCGGCTGAGACGGCGCGCTCGAACCCAGGCGCTGCGAGAACAGGCCCCACGCGATGGCGACGACGAGGCCGAGCCAGGCGAGGCGGAAGAAGACGCGCCAGCGGCGATCGCTGCGGCGCTGCAGCAGCAGCTCGCGCGCGAGCCGCTCGACACGGTCGAGGCTGGCCTGCAACGCGGTGGCCTCGGCGCCGGGCGTGGCCGCCGCGGGCGCGGCCGGCGGGCTCGCCGGCGCAGCGGCGCTCGGCTCGTCGGGGGCGGTCATCGTCAACTCCGATCGGCCGCGTCGTCGAAGGCGACCGGCCGGATTCGCTCCGAAGGATACCAAGCGACCTCGCCGCCGGACTCGCGCACGTCGATGGGCACGAGCCGGCCGCGACCACAGGGCCCGCCGACGCAGCGCCCGTCGGCGGGCTCGTAGGCGGCGCCGTGGATCGAGCACAGGATCCAGCGGCGGTCCATGTCGAGGAACTCGCCCTCCTGCCAGTCCATCTCGGTCGGCACGTGGACGCAGCGGTTCAGGTACGCGACGACGCGGCCGTCGAAGCGCAGCGCGAACGCGCGCGCCGGGCGGCCATGCTCGAGCACGTCCCAGACACGGGCGCGGCCGCGCTCGACGAGGTCCGCCGACGCGCAGAGCGGCTCGGCGCGCGGCGCGCCGGCATCGCCCGGCTCAGGCATGCTCGACCAGCCAGTCGTGCAGGTCCCGCGTCGAATGCGCGACGAACAGCGGCTCGTAGCCGTCGAAGCCCCTGTGATCGTGCGCACCGTAGCTGACCCCGACGCGGGACGTGCCGGCATTGACCGCGAGCTGCAGGTCGTGCGTGGTGTCGCCGATCATCAGCGTGCGCGAAGGGTCGGCGCCGAACTCGCGCATCAGCTCGAGCAGCATCTGCGGCGCCGGCTTCGGGGCCGTCTCGTCGGCGGTGCGCGTGGCATCGAACATGCCGTGCAGCTGCGAGTGCGCCAGCGCCTCGTCGAGTCCGCGACGGCCCTTGCCGGTGGCCACCGCGAGCCAGTGGTTGCGCGCCTTGAGCGCCTGCAGCATCTCGAGCGTGCCGGCGAACAGCACCAGCTCGTGCTGGCGCGCGAAGTAGTGGTGCCGGTAGCGCTGCCCCAGCTCGGGGTAGCGCGCGGCGGGCAGTCCCGGCGCCGCGTGGCGCAGCGCGTCGTGCAGACCGAGGCCGATGACGTAGGCGGCGTCCTCGTCGCGCGGCACCGGCACGCCGACGTCGGCGCACGCGGCCTGGATGCACTGCACGATCAGCGTCGTCGAGTCGAACAGCGTCCCGTCCCAGTCGAAGACGATGAGGTCGAAGCGGCGGGGCATCGGGGTCACGGGCAGGCGGCCAGCGGCATGAGTGTGGCGCAGTCGGCGGGCCATGGCGCTTCGAGGGTCAGGCGTTCGCCGCTCGCCGGGTGGTCGACGCGCAGCCGGCGCGCGTGCAGCAGCATGCGGTCGACCCCGGTCGCCCTGGCGAAGGACTTGTTGCGGGCGAAATCGCCGTACCGCGGGTCGCCGACGATCGGGTGCCCGCTGTGCGCCAGGTGGACGCGGATCTGGTGCGTGCGCCCGGTCTTGATCGTCACGTCGAGCAGCGTCAGGGCCTCGCCCGCCGCCGCGCCGGACTGCACCACCTGGACGAGCGAGATCGACCGCCGCGCCTCGTCATGCCCGCCGTCGACCACGCGCACGTGGCGCGCGCCGTCGGCGGTGGTCGTGCGAAGCAGCGGCAGGTCGATGACCTTGAGCCGCGCGGGCCAGGCGCCGAAGACCAGCGCGGCATAGACCTTCTCGGTGGACCGGGCGCGAAACTGGTCCTGCAGCGCGGCCAGCGTGCTGCGCCGCTTGGCCAGCAGCAGCACGCCCGAGGTCTCCTTGTCGAGGCGGTGCACCAGTTCGAGGAAGCGCGCCTGCGGCCGCGCGCGCCGCAGCTGCTCGATCACCCCCGAGCTGACGCCGCTGCCGCCGTGCACGGCGACACCGGCCGGCTTGTCGATGGCCAGCAGGTGCTCGTCCTCGAACAGCACCGGAAACTCGCGCGCCGGCACGGCGGCGGCCGCCGGTGCCGGGTCCGGGCGGCGCACAGGCGGCACGCGAACCTCGTCGCCGGCCGCCACCCGGGTGTCGGCACGTGCGCGCCCGCGGTTGAGCCGCACCTCGCCCGAGCGGATGACGCGGTAGACATGCGTCTTGGGCACGCCCTTGAGCACGCGCAGCAGGAAGTTGTCGAGGCGCTGCCCGGCCGATTCGGCGTCGACGACCAGGCGTTGCACCTGCCGATCTTTTGCGCCGGCATTCGCCCCTATAATCCGGCGCTCCACGTTCGTTGCTTAAGTGCTTGATTTGCCGGAGTTTAGCCGGCGCCGCCCGGGCCGGGCGGCGGGCATCGGGGCAGCGGTGGAAGGCCATGCGCGAGGTGTCGCGCATGTCGAAGTGGATGCAGCGCCTCCGCAGGCGCGCAGGCTGGGCCCCGATGCGGCACGGCGGCGCGAGGTGCAGGGCGATCGAGAGACCGCAGAGCCCCCCGCCCCGCAGCGACCTCAGGTCGGTGCGGGGCACCGAAAGAATCACGACGCCGGGCCCCAGGGGGCGCGGCGTCCGCGTGCCGGACGGCGCGACCCGATGCCCACCCTCCCCGACGACATCCTCGCCACGCGACGGCCCCGGCACCCCGCCGGCGCGGCATGCGCATGCGGGATGCCGCGGCCGCGCGATCCGCGGCTCGCGGCGCGGGCGGCGGCAACGGGCGCCGACGGCGGCACGCACGCGCCAACGCTGCGCCGCTGATCCCGCCTCGCGCGGGGCTGGCGCAGTCCAGGGCATTTCGCACCCAGGGGCTCCCGCGTTTCTTCTGCATCGTTGATGGCCGCCTCGCCCGCGGGCGAGGCGGAGGGCGGCGCCGTGGCCGGACCGACGGTCGCGGCGCCCTGCGGGAGAGACGATGAAGAGGATGCTGATCAACGCCACGCAGCCCGAGGAGCGGCGGCTGGCGATCGTCGACGGCCAGAAGCTGCTCGACTTCGAGACCGAGCTCGAGGGGCGCGAGCAGCGCAAGGGCAACATCTACAAGGCGGTCATCACGCGCGTCGAGCCCTCGCTCGAGGCGTGCTTCGTCGACTACGGCGAGGACCGCCACGGCTTCCTGCCGTTCAAGGAGATCGCCCGCGCCTACTTCAAGGAAGGCGTGGACGTGCGCAGCGCCAAGATCGGCGACGCCGTCAAGGAGGGGCAGGAGCTGGTGGTGCAGGTCGAGAAGGAGGAGCGCGGCAACAAGGGCGCCGCGCTCACGACCTTCGTCAGCCTGGCCGGGCGCTATCTCGTGCTGATGCCGAACAACCCGCGCGGCGGCGGCGTGAGCCGGCGCATCGAGGGCGAGGACCGCGAGGAGCTCAAGGAGAACCTCGAGCAGCTCGACTACCCGAAGGGCATGAGCCTGATCGCGCGCACCGCCGGCATCGGCCGCAGCGCAGCCGAGCTGCAGTGGGACCTCAACTACCTGCTCAAGCTCTGGGACGCGATCGAGGGCGCCAGCAAGGCGGGCAAGGGCGCGTTCCTGATCTACCAGGAGTCGAGCCTCGTGATCCGCGCGATCCGCGACTACTTCACCGCCGACATCGGCGAGATCCTGATCGACACCGACGACATCTACGATCAGGCGCAGCAGTTCATGAACCACGTGATGCCGGACAACGCGCATCGCGTGAAGCGCTACCGCGACGACGCGCCGCTGTTCAGCCGCTTCCAGATCGAGCACCAGATCGAGACGGCGTTCAGCCGCACGGTCAACCTGCCTTCCGGCGGCGCCATCGTCATCGACCACACCGAGGCGCTGGTCGCGGTCGACGTCAACTCGGCGCGCGCCACGCGCGGCGGCGACATCGAGGAGACCGCGCTGCGCACCAACCTCGAGGCGGCCGACGAGATCGCGCGCCAGATGCGCCTGCGCGACCTGGGCGGGCTGATCGTCGTCGACTTCATCGACATGGAGGAGAGCAAGAACCGGCGCGAGGTCGAGCAGCGGCTGAAGGACGCGCTGCGCTTCGACCGCGCGCGCGTGCAGCTCAGCGCCATCAGCAAGTTCGGCCTGCTCGAGCTCAGCCGCCAGCGCCTGCGACCGGCCCTCAGCGAAGGCAGCCACATCACCTGCCCGCGCTGCAACGGCACCGGCCACATCCGCGACACCGAGAGCAGCGCGCTGCAGATCCTGCGCATGGTGCAGGAGGAGTCGATGAAGGAGAACACCGCCGCCGTGCACGTGCAGGTGCCGGTCGAGGTGACCTCCTTCCTGCTCAACGAGAAGCGCACCGAGATCACCAAGATCGAGCTCAAGCAGCGCGTCACCGTGCTGCTGATCCCGAACCCCCACCTCGAGACACCGAACTACCGGCTCGAGCGGCTGCGCCACGACGACCCGCGGCTGGAGGGCTTCCGCGCCAGCTACACGATGATCGAGGAACCCGACGACGAGGTCGGCATCACGCGGCGCCGCGACGCCAACGAGAAGAAGAACCGCCAGGAGCCGGTGATCAAGGGCGTGCTGCCCGACGAGCCGGCACCGCCGCCCCCGGTGCCCGCACCACCCGCAGCGACCCCCGCGCCGGCACCGATCGTGGTCGCGCTCCCGCCCGCACCGACCGCGCCGCCCGTGGCCCAGGATGCCGGGTCCGGCTTCTTCTCCTGGGTCCGCAAGCTTTTCGGAGGCGCGCCCGCGACACCGGCGCCGTCCCCCGCCGCTCCCGCGCCGTCGCCGGTGGTCGCCGCCCCCGCGCCGCAGCCGGCCGCCGTGCCGACGGCGGCGGGAGATCGCCGCGAGTCGCGCGACGGCGGGCGCCGTGGCGGCCGCCCCGAGCGCAACGAGCGAGGCGGTGACCGCGGCGCGCGCGCGCGCGGCGGCGAACCCGCCGGTGGCGCGCGCGGCGAGCGCGCCGAGCGCGCCGAGCGCGGCCGCGACGATCGCACCGAGCGCGCGCCCGACGAGCGGGGCCCGCGCCCCGCGCGGGCCGACCGCCCTGCCGCTGCCGGCGTGGCGGTCGACGAGGCTCCCTCGGCCGCGCGCGCGACGGCGTTCGCCGACACGCAGCCTGGGGACGGCGCAGGCGCCGACCGCGAGGGGCGCCGTCGGCGGCGGCGCGGCGGCCGCGGCGATCGCGCCGAGGAGCGGGCGACCGAGGCTGCCGGCACGATGGCAGCGCAGGACGCCGAAGCGGGCCGCCCCGAAGAGGCCGAAGTCGCAGGCGAGCTCCGCATCGCCGGCGAGGGCGACGATGCGCCGCCGCCCGGAGCCGACCTCCGGGAGGCCGGCCAGGACGCAGGACGGCGCCGCCGCGGCGGGCGCGACCGCGGTCGCCGCGAGTCCGGCGAGGTCCAAGGCGAAGCCGCCGCGACGCCGGGCGGCGCGTCGAGCGCCGAAGCGGCAGTCGACGCGTCCGCCGAGCACACGGCAGCCGTGCCGGCGCCCGAAGACGATCGTCGCACCGCGGACGGCCCGCAGCCTGCTCCGGCGGCGCTGCCCGAGCCGCCCGAGGCTGCCGAGCCGATCGTGGTCGAGCCTTATCGTCTGCCGGCCGATGAACTGAGCGCGCTGGCCGGTGCGGCCGGGCTCGAGTGGGTCCAGTCCGATTCCGAGAAGGTGCGGCGGGCCCAGGAAGCGATCGCCGCCGCACCGCCGCCGGTGCGCGCACCGCGGTCGCCGCGACCGCCGGTCGCCGTCGAGTCAGGCCCGCTCGTGCTCGTCGAGACGCGCAAGGATCTGTCGCAGGTCAGGCTGCCCTTCGAGACGCACGGCAGCTGACCGCGCCGCTGCCGCGGCCGGCCGCGGCAGCGAATCGTCAGGACTCGATCAGCCCCCAGCGCAGGGCGACCAGCGTCAGCTCGGACTGGTTGGAGGCACCGAGCTTCTGCTTGACGTGGTAGAGATGGGTGCCGACGGTGCTCGGGCTGAGCCTGAGCGTCTCGGCGATCTGCGCCACGCTCGCGCCGCGCGCGAGCTGCAGGAAGACCGAGAACTCGCGCTCGCTCAGGACGTCGGCCGGGTGTCCGCTGCCGTCCACCTGCGCCAGCGCGAGCGCGCGTGCGGTCTGCGCGTCGACGTAACGCTCGCCCCGCGCGACGGTGCGCACGGCGTCGATCAGTTCGTCCGGCGCGCCGCGCTTGGCGAGATAGCCCAGAGCGCCGGCGCGCAGCGCCCGGCTCGCGTGGGCCGTGTCCTCGTGCGCCGAGAGCACCAGCACGCGGAGCTTCGGATCCTGGGCGCGCAGGCGCTTCAGCGCCTCGAGCCCGCCCATCCCGGGCATCGACAGGTCGAGCACGACGACGTCCGGCGCCAGCCGCGGAACGAGCTGGCAGGCCTGCTCGCCATCGCCGGCCTCGCCGACGACCTCGATGCCCGCGCCGGCCAGCAGCATGCGAAAGCCCATCCGGACGATGGCATGGTCGTCGACGAGCAGCACGCGAGTCATGCCGTCGCCCGAGGGATCGCCGGGGAATGGTCCACGGGCACCCGCACCGCGAGTCGCACGCCGCGGCGGCCGGCGCCGTCACCCGGGGACGCGGCATGCGCCGGACCGACCTCGAGGGTGCCGCCGAGGCCGGCGACCCGCTCGCGCAGCCAGCGAAGTCCGTGGTGCGAACCGCCCTGCTGCCAGCCTTCGGCGAGCCCGGACCCGTCGTCGACGAGCACGAGGTTCACCTCGCGCGGCGCGTCGACGCTGCGCCCGACGTCGAGCGCGAGCGAGGATGCGCCACCGTGTCGCAGCGCGTTGGTGATCCCTTCCTGCGCCGCACGGTAGAGCGCCAGCGCACACTCGGGCGGAAGCGCCGTGTCGCCGAGCCGGCAGCGCAGCCGCAGCGTCAGGCCCGGGTGCGCACGGCGCATGCGCTCGGCCAGCTCGTCGAGCGCCGCCGGCAGACCGAAGCTGTCGATGACCAGCGGCGTGAGCCGCGGGATGAGCCCGTGCATCGCGTCGTACAGCCGGGACGACTCGTCGGCGATGACGCGCGCGGCCTGCGCGGCGTCGGCATCGCGTCCCTCGGCGCGCCGGGCGACCGACAGCGCGAGGCTGCGGATCGCGGTGACGCTCTGGCCGAACTCGTCGTGCAGCTCGCGCGCGATCTGGCGCCGCTCCTCCTCGACGTGGCGGTCGATCCAGCGCGTCAGCTCGCGGCTCGAGACCAGCTGCCGCTCGGTCTCGATGCGCTCGCGCACGCCCTGCACCATGCGGTTGAAGGCCGCGCCGATGGCCCCCGCCTCGCGTCCGGGCAGCGGCGGCAGCTCGACGTCGAAGCGCCCTGCCTCGAGCGCGCCCAGCGCGTCGACGATCTGTCCGAACGGCCGCGTCGCGCGCCCGACGGCCCAGAACAGCGCGGCGTTGACGACGACCAGCAGCACGAGCGACGCCCCCGCGAACACGACGAACGCATCCCAGCCGTCGAGCGCCGCGCGCGACGCGTTGGAGCGAACGACGAGCCGCCCGTCGGGGAACTCGTAGACCTGCTGCGTCGCCTCGGGCGAGATCATCCGCTCGAACCACAGCGGGGCGTCGCGGCCCGCCTTGTAGGGCGACGGCGGCGACGCGTAGAGGCGCTTGCCGGCGGCGTCGAGCAGCTCGATCTCGTTGGAGCGCACGCGCCCGACCCCCTGCAGGAACTCGAGCATCGCCGGCGTGCCCTGCGAGGCGTAGACCCAGGCCAGCCGGTTGAGGAGCTGGGCGGCCACGCGGTTGGCGGCGACGACCTCCTCGGTGACCGAATCGCGCATGTTGCGCACCTGCAGCCCCAGCAGGGCTACGACGAAGGCCAGCGTCAGCCCGCCGACCAGGATCTGGAGCTTGAGGCGCAGACTCATCGCACGACGCCGAAGTCGCCCTGACGCGCGAACGAGGCCAGCGCCTCCCGCATCGCGGCGGCCATCGCCGGATGCGACGGATCGTGCCCGACGCCCGGCAGGATGCGAAGCGCCGCCTGCGGCAGCCGCGCCGCGATCTCGCACGCGCCCTGGGCCGGGCAGACGCGGTCGTCGGCGCCCTGCAGCACCAGCGTCGGGACGACGGGCAGCGCGTCCAGCCGGTCGAGCCAGGTCGGCGACGGCAGCCAGCAGCCGGCGCGCAGATAGTGCGCCTGGATGCGCAGGCGCTGCAGCAGCGCGGTCGCAGGGGGCGGCGGCCCGCCCGGCGCGACGCCGGTGGCGAGCCGCTGCTCATGACGCCACCATTCGATCGCGAGGCCGGCCGCACGCCGGGAGTCGAGTTCGGGAAGATCCCGCCAGCCGGCACGCAGCGCCTCGGGCGCCGAGGCGAAGAACGCGTCGATGTCCGTGGGCCGCGCCAGGAAGGGGTTGCGCAGCAGCAGGCCGTCGACGGCCGCCGGATCGTCGAGCGCGTGCAGCAGCGCGAGCGTCGCCCCCCACGAGCCGCCGACAACCAGCCAGCGCGGCGCGCCGAGCATCGCGCGCAGCCGGCGCAGGTCCGACAGCAGCTCGGCCGTGCGGTTCGCGCGCAGCTCGCCGGCGGGAAGGCTGCGCCCGGCGCCGCGCTGGTCGAGGCCGACGACCCGCCACTGCGCGAGGTCGAAGGCGTCGAACAGGCGCGGCGACAGGCCCGACCCCGGGCCGCCGTGCAGCACGAGCGCGACCGGCGCCGCGGGACGACCTCGGGTCTCGACGTGCAGCCGGTGGCCATCGCCGACCTCGAGGACGCCGACGCGAGGAACCGTCGGGTCGAGTTCGGTCGCCGCAACATCGTGGACGGCCGCGGGCGTAGCGACGGGACATCGGGGCAGATTCATGAAATTCATGAGCAAGGAATCCAGAGTGCGGATCTCGTCGCGGCGGCCGGCTTGCCCGAGCATAGGACACGGGTTGTGTATCGCAGCCCGCGGCTGTCGCCCGGCAGCCGCGAACTTCACCAGGAGACTCTCCATGCAATGGCAGACCCCGACGGCGACCGACTTCCGTTTCGGCTTCGAAATCACGATGTACGTCTCGGCCCGCTGACGCGCGGCCCGGCCCGCTGCATCGCGGCGGGCCACGCGGATTCCCCACCGGCGCGCGCCGCGCGCCGTCCCCATCCGATGCACCGGCCCGTGACGGGCGGTCTTCGTCACGATGCGCATCACCGTGCTCGGCTCCGCTGCAGGCGGCGGCTTCCCGCAGTGGAACTGCAACTGCCGGCTCTGCGCCGGCCACCGCGCCGGCACGCTGCGCGCGGCCGCCCGCACGCAGTCGTCGATCTTCGTGCGCGCGGACGATGCCGCCGATGGCATCCTCTTCAACGCCTCGCCCGACATCCTGCAGCAGGTGAAGGCGAATGCTGCCGTGCTGCAGCCCGGGCGCGGGCTGCGCGACACCGCGATCGCCGGCGTCGTGCTGATCGACGGCCAGGTCGACCATGCGACCGGGCTGCTCATGCTGCGCGAGCGCGGCCGACCGCTGCCGCTGTGGTGCACCGACCCGGTCGCCGAGGACCTGACCACGGGCAACCCGATCCTGCGCGTGCTCGGCCACTACTGCGGCGTCGAGCGTCACCGCATCGCGCTCGACGGCCACGCCTTCGAGGTGCCCGGCGTGCCCGGGCTGCAGTTGCAGGCCATCCCGCTGCAGAGCAAGGCGGCGCCCTACTCCCCGCATCGCGACGCGCCGGCGCCCGGCGACAACATCGGCATCACCGTCACCGACCTGGCGAGCGGCCGGCGCCTGTTCTACGCCCCGGGCCTCGGGGCGATCGAGCCGGCGGTGTTCGACGCGATGCGCGCCGCCGACGCGGTGATGGTCGACGGCACCTTCTGGACCGACGACGAGATGATCGCTCTCGGCCTGTCCAGGAAGTCCGCGCGCGACATCGGCCACCTGCCGCAGTCGGGTCCGGGCGGCATGATCGAGTGGCTCGCGCGGCTGCCGACCTCGACCCGACGCTGGCTGATCCACGTCAACAACACGAACCCGATCCTCGACGAGGACTCGGCCGAGCGGGCGGCGCTGACGCGTGCCGGCATCGGCGTCGCCGAGGACGGGCTCGAGATCCACGTCTGAGGAGAGCAGCCATGATGCGTGCCGACCTGCTGGCCGAATCGCGCCACCCCGCCGCGGGCGGAGAGCCCTGGAGCCGCACCGAGTTCGAGGCCCGCCTGCGCGAGCGCGGCGCGGCCTACCACATCCACCACCCGTTCAACGTCATGCTCAACACCGGCAAGGCGACGCCGGATCAGGTGCGCGGCTGGGTGGCCAACCGCTTCTACTACCAGATCGCGATCCCGGTGAAGGACGCGGCGGTGCTCGCCAACTGCCCCGACCGCGCGGTGCGGCGCGGCTGGGCGCAGCGGATCCTCGACCACGACGGCTTCGAGATCGGCGGCATCGCCGACCCCGGCGGCATCGAGGCCTGGCTGCGGCTGGCCGAGGCCGTGGGCCTGACGCGCGCGGAGGTCGAGGACCTGCGCCACGTCGTGCCCGGGGTGCGCTTCGCGGTCGACGCCTACGTCAACTTCGCCCGCCGCGCGCCGTGGCAGGAGGCGGTGTGCTCGTCGCTGACCGAGCTGTTCGCGCCCGAGATCCACAAGCAGCGCCTGGCCACGTGGCCGCAGCACTATGGCTGGATCGACGCCGAGGGCCTGGCCTACTTCCGCAACCGCGTGAGCCAGGCGCGGCGCGACGTCGAGCAGGGCCTCGCCGTGACCCTCGACCACTTCACGGCGCGCGCGCAGCAGGAGCGGGCGCTCGAGGTGCTGCAGTTCAAGCTCGACATCCTGTGGGCGATGAACGACGCGATGGCCGCGCGCTACGGGGTGAGCACGTGACCACGCCGGGGCCGGCCTCCGTGCCGCGCATCGGCCGCGGCTTCCGCCTGCAGTGGGAGGAAGCCCAGGGCTGCCACGTGCTGCTCTACCCCGAGGGCATGGTGCGGCTCAACCAGAGCGCCGGCGAGATCCTGCGCCGCTGCGACGGCGCGCGCGACGTCGAGGCGATCGTGGCCGACCTCGAGGCGGCGTTCGCGGCGCGCGGCCTCGAGCGCGACGTGCTCGGCTTCCTCGAGATCGCCGACCGCCAGCGCTGGGTCGAGTGGGCGTGAGCGCCGCGCCGCGTCCGGGCCCGCCGCTGTGGCTGCTGGCCGAGCTCACCTACCGCTGCCCGCTGCACTGCGTGTTCTGCTACAACCCGGTCGACTTCGCGCAGCACGAGTCCGAACTCTCGACCGACGAGTGGCTGCGCGTGCTGCGCGAGGCGCGTGCCCTCGGCGCCGTGCAGTGCGGCTTCTCCGGCGGCGAGCCGATGCTGCGCGACGACCTCGAACTGCTGGTCGCCGAGGCCCGCCGGCTCGGCTTCTACACCAACCTGATCACCTCGGGCGTCGGCCTTACGCCCGAGCGCGCGGCCGCGCTGAAGGCCGCCGGCCTCGACCACGTGCAGCTGTCGTTCCAGGACTCGACGCGGGAGATGAACGACTTCCTCTCGCACACGAAGACCTTCGAGCTCAAGCAGCGCGTCGCGCAGACCATCAAGTCGCAGGGCTGGCCGATGGTGATGAACGTCGTCATCCACCGGCTCAACATCGACCACGTCGACCGCATCATAGAGATGGCCGCCGAGCTCGGCGCCGAGTATCTGGAGCTGGCCAACACGCAGTACTACTCGTGGGCCTTCGTCAACCGCGAGCACCTGCTGCCGACGAACGACCAGCTGCGGCGTGCCGAGGCCGTCACCGACGCCTGGCGGGCGAAGCTCGAAGGGCGCACCAAGCTGTTCTTCGTCGCGCCCGACTACCACGAGGGCAAGCCCAAGCGCTGCGTCAACGGCTGGGGCAGCACCTTCCTGAACATCACGCCCGACGGCACCGCCCTGCCCTGCCACACGGCAAGGATGCTGCCGGGCCTTCGGTTTCCGAACGTGCGCGAGGCCTCGCTGTCCGAGATCTGGTTCGACAGCGACGGCTTCAACCGCTACCGCGGGACGGGCTGGATGAAGGAGCCTTGCCGCAGCTGCGACCGCCGGGAGGAAGACCTCGGCGGCTGCCGCTGCCAGGCCTACCTGATCGCAGGCGACGCCGAGGCGGCCGACCCGGTGTGTGCGAAGAGCCCGCACCACGACCGCGTGCGCGAACTCGTCGCCCGTGTCGATGCGGGGACTCCGGTGCGCGAGCAGCCGCTTGTCTTCCGCGACCGCGCCGCGTCGATGCGCCTGGCCACGCCGGCGGGCTGAGCGGCTGGCGGCGCCGGAGCGCCGCGCGGCCGGACGGCTCGCGCGGCGCGGCGCTAGCCGTCAGTCGGGGATGCGCAGCGTGCGGCCGTCGAGGACGATCGCGTCGCCCGCGGCCGGGGTGGTCGCGATCGGCGGCAGCTGGGCCGCGGTGATCGCCGGCGCGCCGGGCCCGCGCGGTGTCGTGCGTACGACCTGCGACGCCGGCAGCGCCGCGCCCTCGGTCAGATGCGCCCACATCGCGTCGAGCGCGCGGTTGAAGTAGACGTGCAGCGGCACGAAGCGCGGCGCGTAGTCCGGGAACGGCAGGAAGGCATCGAAGTGCTGCGCGTTCGTCACCTCGACGTACGACAGGCGGCTCGCCGCGCCGTCCAGCAGCTTGGCCTTGGCGACGAAGGGCCGCGAGCTGAAGTTGACCGGCACCAGCGTGTCGTCGCGCCCGTGCACGATGATCGTCGGCATGCCGCGCAGGCGCGCGTGTTGCTGCACCTGCGCGATGCCGCCCTGCACCCGCTGGGCGGCGTCGTCGGTGCCGGTGATCAGGCTGCGCTGGCAGATCGCGCCGTCGAGGTTGAAGTCGAAGGCGCCGGTCGACGGCGACGCCGACAGCAGGTCGAGCACCGCACCCGTCGGGTTGAGGTTGTTGACGATGTTGATCCCGGGCTGCGTCACGCCGCCGAAGAAGATGCTGCCGGTCGGCGGCACGCCGTTGCCGACGCTGAAGATGCTGGCGATCGTGCCCGGCGCGGCCACCGGCACCCCGGTTGCGGTGTTGGTGTAGGCGAAGCTGAGGCCGCAGAGGTGGTCGGCCACCGAGAAGCGGCCGTGCGCGTTGGTGTAGGTCATCGCGATCGACGGCGTCGCGAAGCGCCAGTGCGAGACCTGCAGCGGGATCGTCTCGGCCTCCCACCCGTAGGCCAGCAGCTTGTCCAGCGCCTCCTCGGCTTGCGCGGCCAGCGTGTCGGCCGCGAGCAGGCCCTTGGCTTTCAGCGACGCGCAGCGGGCCTGGGCCAGAGGCACGAAGGCCGCGGGGAACGGCTGCGGCGAGTCGGCGGCGCGCGACGAGAGCGCGGCACAGGGCTGGTACAGGTTGGCGAAGGTGAAGTAGTCGAGCAGCGGCTTGCTGCCTCCGGTGTACGCCGGACCCGAACCGCGCTGGATCGTGATGCCACGGGTGCGCGTCTGGACGTTGGGCTCGGTGACGGCAACGCCGTCGATCAGGCCCTGGCGGTCTTTCTCGGCCGCGGCGAGCGCGGCACCGCCGCCGTTGGAGATGCTCGACGCGATGACGACGGTGTTCTCGGGCACGATGGTGCGCGCCTTCGGACCGTTGCCGTTGCCGCGCGGCGTGCCGTACTGCTCGTTGAGCACCCAGAACGCGAACTCGACCGCGCGCAGCGTGTCGCGGCCCCAGTCGGCCTCGGGGTTGACCTGCGAGTGCGCGTGCTTGACCGCGATGCGGTTGGGCGTCGCGGCGTTGAACGCGGCCAGTTGATCGGCACTCAGGTTGGCGGTGAAGTGCGAATCCTTGCCCGCCATCGCCGCGGTGGTGCGGGTGCCGTCGATCAGGTTGACGGTGTCGGCCTGCAGGTCGTGCACTCCGGTGCCGGTGCCCTTGTCGGTGTAGGCCACCGCGCAGCCGCGCTTCAGGCCCCACTCGCCCGACGACCCGATGGCGCCGTAGATGCCGCGCGAGCCGCTCGAGGTGCCGGTGACGATGCACGGACGCGCCGGGTCGAACGACGCGGGCACCTGGACCATGAGCACGACATTCGAGTTACCGCCGCGCACCTTGGCGTACGCGATGTGCTCGCTGCCGGCGATCTTTCCCTCGTCGGTGGTGACGGTACCGTCGGGGCGCACGTTCGGGCCGTAGAGCGTGCCGTAGCCGCCACCGGGCGTGATGTCGAGCACCGCCCGGTAGTTGACGTGGATGGCGTAGCGGCGCAGCTCGGCGACGGTCGGATTCGTCGGATCGGGCAGCGCGAACGCCGACCCGAGGCCGGTCTTGCCGAGACCGGCCGTCAGCAGGTCGTCGGCGACGCCGTCGTAGACGGTGCTGCGCACGTCGCCGAGCCAGCTCGGCTTGGTGTTGGGCTTGCCGGCCATGATGGGCGGCGACGCGAGTGCAGGCAGCGTGACCAGGGTGGCCGCGGCAACGGCGGCGAGTCGGAAGGCGGGATGGCGGGACACGGTTTCCTCCGGGCAATGCGCCCGTGCGCGTGCGGCACGGGCGATCTTTCGGGGCGCAGTGTCCGCGCGGCGACTCCGGCCGCCGCAGAGTGGATTCCCGGCCCGCACCCCCCGCGAATGCGGGGGTTCGGGCGCGCTGCCGTCAGGGCAGCCGGTCCAGTGCCTGCCGGTAGGCGGCGTCGTGCATCAGCTCGTCCCAGGGCAGCGGTGCCGTCTGCGGCAGCAGCGCGACGCGGCGCGACTCGCTCGCCGCGGCGGGGGTCCACGCTCCGCGGTGGGCGGCCGCGTCCAGCGCGTCGAGCAGGGCATCGACGGCCTCGCCGCCGTCGACCGACTGGTTGCACAGCAGCACGAGGTCGCAGCCGGCGACGAGCGCCGCGGCCGCGGCGTCGCCGTAGGACACCTCGCGCCCGTCGAGCACGCGCGCGCCGGCCATGCTCAGGTCGTCGCTGAAGATCGCGCCGGTGAAGCCGAGCCGCCCGCGCAGGATCTCGCGCAGCCAGCGCGGCGAGAAGCCGGCCGGCCGTGCATCGACCCGCGGATAGACGACGTGCGCCGGCATCACCGCCGCGAGCGTGGTCGACAGCCAGCCGTACGGCGCCGCATCGTCGGCGAGGATCGCCTTCAGCGCGCGCCGGTCGACCGGGATGTCGACGTGGCTGTCGGCCGCGACGAAACCGTGGCCGGGAAAGTGCTTGCCGCAGTGCGCCATCCCGGCACGCAGCATGCCGTGCATCAGGCTCTTCGCGAGCAGCGTCGTCACGCGCGCGTCGCGGTGGAAGGCGCGGTCGCCGATGACGTTGCTGGGCCCGTGATCGAGGTCGAGCACCGGCGCGAAGCTGAGGTCGACGCCGCAGGCGCGCAGTTCGGCGGCCAGCACGACGCCGGCCGCGCTGGCCGCATCGGTGGCGGCCAGCGCATCCCGCATCCACAGTTCGCCCAGCACGCGCATCGGCGGCAGGTGCGTGAAGCCGTCGCTGCGGAAGCGCTGGACGCGGCCGCCCTCGTGGTCGACGCAGATCAGCAGGTCGGGCCGCAGCGCCTTGATCTCGGCGGTGAGCGCGGTGAGCTGGCGCCGGTCCACCCAGTTGCGCGCGAACAGGATCAGCCCGCCGGTGAGCGGATGCAAGATGCGCCGGCGATCGTCGGCCGTGAGCGCGGTGCCGGCGATGTCGAGCACGACGGGGGCATGGAGGGTCATGGCGGGCAGTCGGCGGCGGGACGGGCCTCGACGACGACGAACGACGCCGCGTAATCGCCCTCGTCGGTGACGGTGACGTGCGCGACCAACCGGCGCGCGTCGAACCACGTCGCAAGTTCACCGGACAGGCGCACGAAGGGCTTGCCGCTGGTCTCGTTCAGGATCTCGCAGGCGCGCCAGCTCATCGGCATCCGGATGCCGAGCCCGACGGCCTTGGAAAAGGCCTCCTTGGCCGAGAAGCGCGTCGCCAGGAAGCGCACGCCGCGTGCCTCGACACGGGCGCGCCGCGCGCGGAAGACCGCGAGCTCGCGCTCGCCGAGCACCTTCTCGGCGAACCGGTCGCCGCGCCGCGCGAGCGTGGCCTCGATGCGGCGGATGTCGCAGAGGTCGGTGCCGATGCCGAAGATCAAGCGCGTGCTCCGGCGGGCGCGTCGGCCTCGTCGATGCAGCGCCGGTACGCGCGCACCGTCTCCGGCAGACCGACCTCGAGCGCGTCGGCGATCAGCGCGTGACCGATCGACACCTCGAGCACGCCGGGCACGGCGCGCAGGAAGGGCGGCAGGTTGGCGCGGTTCAGGTCATGCCCGGCGTTGACGCCGAGCCCGGCGGCCAGCGCGGCCCCTGCCGCGGCGGCAAATCGTCCGAGCTGGGCGCCCGCATCGCCGGCCGCGTGCGCTGCCGCATAGGGCTCGGTGTAGAGCTCGACGCGGTCGGCGCCGACGGCGCGCGCCGCGGCCATGGCCGCCGGGTCGGCATCCATGAACAGGCTGACGCGGACGCCGAGCCCGTGCAGCTCGTCGATCAGCGGCACCAGACGGGCGCCGTCGGTCGCGAGGTCCCAGCCGTGGTCCGACGTGAACTGCCCGGCGGCATCGGGCACGAAGGTGCACTGGTCGGGCGCGCGCCCCATCGCCGACAGCTCGCGCACCAGCGGCATCAGGTTGTGGAACGGGTTGCCCTCGATGTTGTACTCGGCCTCGTGCCACTGCAGAAGCAGCGCCGCGAGGTCGAACACGTCGTCGCGCCGGATGTGCCGCTCGTCGGGCCGCGGGTGCACGGTGATGCCGTCGGCGCCGGCCTCCAGCGCCAGCGTGGCCGCGCGCAGCACGCTCGGAATGCCGATGTGCCGGGTGTTGCGCAGCAGCGCGACCTTGTTGACGTTGACCGAAAGCGCCGCCGTTGCACGACGCGAGGCGCCGGCGCCGGATTCTGGGGCGACGAGGGGATTCATCGTGGAGGCTCCGCGGTGCGGGAAGCGGCCGCGACCGGGGGGTCGAGCAGCCGCCGCAGGCCGTGGACGACATCGCGCGTCCGCAGCGTCCCGGCGCCCAGATGATAGTGAACGAGCCCGCGCAGAGGCGCACGCCAGTCTGCAGCGGCCGGCCGCAGCACTGCACGCAGAGAGGCCAGCCCGTCGTCGGCGAGCGCCGACTCGGCGGCACGCAGCTGCACTCCCGACAAGCCGCCGCGGCCGACCGGTGCATCAAGCACGCCGGCCTCGGCGTCGAGTCGGTAGCACCGCGCATCGTCGACGGCCTGCTGCGTCAGCGTGACCCGCGACAGCTCGGGCAGCAGGCCGAGCTCGCGCAGCAGCCGCAGGTCGAACGCGCGCAGCGCGGCGTCGCGCGACGCCGCGTCGCCGCCCAGCGCGGGCAGGATCTCGGCGTACGCGTCGAAGAGGCGAGGATGCGGGTCGTGCCGCGCCAGCAGGCGCAGCAGCAGCTCGTTGAGGTAGAAGCCCGCGAACAGCGCCTCGCCCCCGGGGCCGGGCATGCCGCCCGCCCACTCGGCATGCCGCAGCAGGTGCAGGTCGCCGTCGTCCGGCGGCGTGCGCCCGAGCTGGACCTGGATGCGCTGGAACGGCAGCAGCACCGCGCGCAGCTGCGACGTCGGACGCTTGGCCCCCTTGGCCGCGACGGCGACGCGGCCCTGCTCGCGGGTGAACAGCTCGACGATCAGGCTGGTCTCGCTCCAGTCGTGCCGATGCAGCAGGTAGGCCGCCATCGCGCCGGTCGCGCCGCGGCGCGCGTTCATCGCCCTGCCGTCCTCACTCGTAGCCGTAGCTGCGCAGGTGGGCCTCGTCGTCGGCCCAGCCCGACCGCACCTTCACCCACAGTTCGAGGAACACCCGTGCATCGAGCAGCCGCTCGAGTTCGGCCCGCGCCTCGCTGCCGATGCGCTTGAGCCGCTCTCCGCCCTCGCCGATCACCATGCCCTTGTGCGCCTCGCGCTCGACGACGATCGTGCACGCGATGCGGCGCAGGCCCGCCTCCTCGTCGAAGCGGTCGACGACCACGGTCGCGCCGTAGGGCAGCTCGTCGCCGGTGAGCCGGAACAGCTTCTCGCGCACGATCTCGCCGGCCAGGAAGCGCTCGCTGCGGTCGGTGAGCATCTCGGCGTCGTAGAACCAGGGCTGCCGCGGCAGATGCGGCTCGAGGATGCCGAGCAGCCGCTCGACGTCGGCGGGCTTCTCGGCCGACATCGGCACGTACTCGGCGAACGGATGGCGCTCCTGCATGGACCGGAGCCAGGGCAGCAGGTCGGTGCGCCGACGCACCGCGTCGAGCTTGTTGGCCACCAGCACGACGGGCTTCGACGGCGCACCCTCGCCCTGCAGCAGCGCGAGCACCTTGGCGTCCTCGAGCCCGAAGCGGCCGGCCTCGACGACGAAGAGCACGAGGTCGACGTCGGCCAGTGCGGCGCGCACGGTGCGGTTGAGCGTGCGGTGCAGCGCCGCGCCGTGGCGCGTCTGGAATCCCGGCGTGTCGACGAAGACGAACTGGGCGTCGCCACGCGTGCGCACGCCGGTGATGCGGTGGCGCGTGGTCTGCGGCTTCGCCGAGACGATGCTGATCTTCTGCCCGACCAGCGCATTCAGCAACGTGCTCTTGCCGACGTTCGGCCGACCGACGATGGCGACCAGCCCGCATCGACGGGCAGGCCCGTCCGGCGTCGGATCGGGCACCGTCATCGCCGCGTCGCTCGCGGCGGGCTGCCGTCGTGCCCGTGCGCGTTCAATGCCGCAGCGGCCCGCCCGGCCGGTCGCTCGCCCTCAGCGCATCGAGCATCCGTCGGGCGGCCTCCTGCTCGGCGCCACGGCGCGACCGCCCCTCGCCGCGCTCGGCCAGGCCGAGCGCGGGCACCGCGCACTCGACCTCGAACGTCTGCGCGTGCGCCTGGCCGCGCGTCGCGACGATGCGGTAGGCGGGCACCGCGAACTTGCGCGCCTGCAGCCACTCCTGCAGTTCGGTCTTCGCATCCTTGCTCCAGCTCTCGGCGTCGGTCGCGAGGATGACGTCGCCGAACAACCGGCGCACCACGCCCTGCGCCGCTTCCCAGCCGCCGTCGACGAACGTGGCCCCGATCAGGGCCTCGACGGCGTCGGCCAGGATCGACGGCCGCTGCGCGCCGCCGCCGCGCGCCTCGCCCTCGGACAGGCGCATCGCGTCGGGCAGGCCGAGCGCCAGGGCGGCGCGGTGCAGGCTGTCCTCGCGCACGAGGTGCGCGCGCACGCGGGTCAGGTCGCCCTCGTCCGACCCGCCGAAGCGCCCGAACAGCAGCGCCGAGACCGCCAGCGCCAGCACCGCGTCGCCGAGGAACTCGAGGCGCTCGTTGTGGTCGGCGCCGAAGCTGCGATGCGTGAGCGCACGCACCAGGTGCGCGGGTTCGCGGAAGCGGTAGCCCAGCCGCTGCTGGAGCGCATCGAGCTTCGGATCCATCGGCGTGTCGTCGCAGCGGGCACGCCTACTTCGAGCGGCCCTCGTAGCGGATGAGAAGGTAGACCGGCCCAGCCAGCGGCAGTTCCTTGTCGTAGGAGAAGCCGATCACGACCCGGTCGTTGACCTTCGTGACGTCGAGGTCCTTGCCCGAGATCGCCGAGATCGAGTACTCGATCTCCCTTTGCTTGTCGAAGGCCGCACGCACCTCGGCCACGGTGGCAGGCTGCTCGGCGGCGATCTTGTCGACCGTGCGCTGGATCGTCAGGTACTCGTTGACCGTGGGCAGGGCGCGCACCAGCACGTAGCCGGTGAAGCCGATCAGGATCGCCCAGAACATCAGCCCGAACAGCGAGATGCCGCGCTGGAGCGACCGCGGCGCGGTGACATGGCGGTTCATCGACGAGATCCTCCTCGCGGGGCCGCGCGGCTCAGTGGAACGAGCCGATGCGGCCGGGATTGCCGAAGTTCATCCAGATGAAGAATGCCTTTCCGACGATGTGGTCGTCCGGCACGAATCCCCAGAAGCGCGAGTCCTGCGAGTTGTCGCGGTTGTCGCCCATCACGAAGAAGTGGCCCGGGGGTACCTTGCAGGTCACGCCCTCGGCGTCGTAGCGGCAGTTCTCGGCCCCGGGGAAGCGCTTGGGATCCGGCCCGTAGTAGGCCTGCCGGCGCGGGTCGACGAGGATGCGGTGCTCGACCTCGCCGAGCTTCTCGCTGAACTGCGGCGAGTAGCTCATCCGGTCGTCGTCGTAGAAGTCGCCGAGCGACGTCGTCGCGACCGGCTGGCCGTTGATGCTGAGGCGCTGGTTGCGGTAGCTGACCTCGTCGCCCGGGATCGCGACGACACGCTTGATGTAGTCGAGCCGCCGGTCGACGGGGTAGCGGAACACGACGACGTCGCCGCGCTGCGGGTCGTTGTTGGCAACGATCTTCGTGTTCAGGACCGGCAGCCGCAGGCCGTAGTGGTACTTGTTGACCAGGATGAGGTCGCCAACCAGCAGCGTGGGGATCATCGAGCCCGAAGGGATCTTGAACGGCTCGAAGAGGAACGACCGCAGCAGGAAGACGACCAGGATCACCGGGAACAGCCCCGCCGTCCAGTCGAGCCACCAGGGCTGCGCCAGGGCCTGAGCCTTGGCCTGGGCGACATCGCCATCGACCTTGTCGATGCCCATGCGCGCCAGTTCGGCGCGACGGGCCGCGTCCTGCCGCTCGATCGCCGCCGCCGCGGCCTCGCGTGCCGGCTTGAAGCGCCAGCGCTCGGCCAGCCAGTACCCGAACGTCACCACCGTGAGGACGAACAGCAGCAGCGAGAAGTTGCCCGTCCAGCGCCCGAGGAACCAGCCGCCGAGGTAGACGATCAGCGCGCCGTAGAGCGCGGCGGTGAGGGAACTCATCTTGGGACGTGCCTCAGTCGTCGACCTGCAGGATCGCCAGGAACGCCTCCTGGGGCACCTCGACGGAGCCGATCTGCTTCATCCGCTTCTTGCCGGCCTTCTGCTTCTCGAGCAGCTTGCGCTTTCGGGTGATGTCCCCACCGTAGCATTTTGCCAGCACGTTCTTGCGCAGCGCCTTGATGTTCTCGCGCGCGATGATGTTGGCCCCGATGGCGGCCTGGATCGCCACGTCGTACATCTGGCGCGGGATCTGCTCGCGCATCTTGGCCGCCACCGCCCGGCCGCGCGGCGCGGCCTGGCTGCGGTGCACGATCATCGCGAGCGGGTCGACCCGGTCGCCGTTGATCAGGATGTCGACCTTGACGACGTCGGCGGCGCGGTACTCCTTGAACTCGTAGTCCATGCTCGCGTAGCCGCGACTCACCGACTTCAGCTTGTCGAAGAAGTCGAGCACGATCTCCGCCAGCGGCAGCTCGTAGGTCAGGTGGACCTGCTTGCCGTGGTAGGCCATGTTCAGCTGGATGCCGCGCTTCTGGTTGGCGAGCGTCATCACCGGGCCGACGCAGTCCTGCGGCATGTAGAGCTGCACGGTGACGATCGGCTCGCGGATCTCGCGGATGCGGCCCATGTCGGGCATCCGGCTCGGGTTCTCGACCTGCAGCACGGTGCCGTCGTTCATCTCGACCTCGTAGACCACGCTGGGCGCGGTCGTCACGAGGTCCTGGTCGAACTCGCGCTCGAGCCGTTCCTGCACGATCTCCATGTGCAGCAGCCCGAGGAAGCCGCAGCGGAAGCCGAAGCCGAGCGCCTGGCTGACCTCGGGCTCGTAGCGCAGGCTGGAGTCGTTGAGCTTGAGCTTCTCGAGCGCGTCGCGAAGCTGGTCGTACTCGCTGGCCTCTGTCGGGTACAGCCCGGCGAACACCTGTGGCTGGATCTCCTTGAAGCCCGGCAGCGGCTCGCTCGCAGGCCCGGCGTTGTTCGGCAGCTTCTTCTCGAGCGTGATCGTGTCGCCGACCTTCGCCGCCTGCAACTCCTTGATGCCGGCGATGACGAATCCGACCTCGCCCGCGCACAGCTCGGTGCGCGACACGGACTTCGGCGTGAACACGCCCATCTGCTCGATGCCGTAGGCCGCGTTCGTCGCCATCAGCCGGATGCGGTCTCCGTTGCGCAGGCGGCCGTCGACGACCCGCACCAGCATCACGACACCCACGTAGTTGTCGAACCAGCTGTCGATGATCATCGCGCGCGGCGGTCCGTCCGCGATGCCGCGCGGCGCGGGCATGCGGTCGATCACCGCCTCGAGGATCTCGTCGATGCCCATGCCGGTCTTCGCGCTGCACGGAATCGCGTCGGTGGCATCGATGCCGATGACCTCCTCGATCTCCTGCTTCGCCCGGTCGGGATCGGCCTGAGGCAGGTCCATCTTGTTGAGCACAGGCACCACCTCGACGCCCAGGTCGAGCGCGGTGTAGCAGTTGGCCACCGTCTGCGCCTCGACCCCCTGGCTCGCGTCGACGACCAGCAGCGCGCCCTCGCAGGCACTCAGGCTGCGGCTGACCTCGTAGCTGAAGTCGACGTGGCCCGGCGTGTCGATCAGGTTCAGCTGATAGGTCTGCCCGTTGCGCGCCAGGTATTGCAGGGCGGCCGTCTGCGCCTTGATGGTGATCCCGCGCTCGCGCTCGATGTCCATCGAGTCGAGCACCTGCTCTTCCATCTCGCGGTCGCTGAGCCCGCCGCAGCGCTGGATGATGCGATCGGCCAGCGTGCTCTTGCCGTGGTCGATGTGGGCAATGATCGAGAAGTTGCGGATGTGGTTCACGGGTGATCGGGGGCGCGAGGCAAAGCGGCGCAGCCGCTTCAGCGCAGGCTCACACCGCGCAGCGGTGTGAAGGCCCGAAGGGACGGGCCGGAGCTAAAAAAAAGGCGCGTCGAACAGGGGACGCGCCTTCCAACAAAACGTTTGGCAACTGCTTGTTGGGCGCCCATTGTAGCCAAAACGATCGGCCGGAAACCCGCGCCAATGCTTGATTTCCGGCCGTTGCAGCGATCCGACAGCAAATCTTATTCACAGATTACACACAGGCGCTCGGCGTAAGAGAAGTGTCTCGGCCAAGCCTTCGCGATCGAACGCTTCGAGCAGAAAAGCAGCCCTGGACGCATCGATTCTAGCCAGCCAAGCGCCGAATTCCGGGAGCCGCAACGCCACGTGAGCAGCGACTGACAAGTCATCGGGCCAGGCGGCTATCGGTGACCTCGTGGCGATTGACGGCCGTTCGCGGACGCTCGTCACGATGCGAAAAAACCAAGCTTCGATGTCGGCTTTTCCGCCTTCCGGGCGGTGCGGTCGTCGCGGCCATCCGCACCCACCGGCGGTTCAGCGTCCTGGCCGGATCACGAGGTAGTTGACCCACTCGCCGCGGCGTACCAGCACGCTGACGGCGCGGTTCTTCTCGACCCGCTGCGCGACCTCCGAGAACTGCCGCGTGTCGGTGATCTCGGCGTTGTCGAGCGAGAGGATGACGTCGCCCTCGCGCAACCCGGCGCGCGCAGCAGGCCCATCGACCGCGTCGACGCGGACGCCGCCGCGGATCCGCAGTTCGCGCCGCTGCGCATCGCCGAGGTCGGAGACCGTGAGCCCGAGCGCGCTCTTGGCCACCGGCGGCGTCGCGGGCGCGTCGCCCTGGGCGCGTCGCTGCGGACGCTCGGGCTCGAACTCGACGACCGTGACGGTGAGGTCGCGCGTGCTGCCGCGGCGGAAGACCTGCAGCGTGGTCTTCGTCCCAGGCTTCGTCCCGCCGATGATGCGCGGCAGATCGGACGATTTCTCCACCGGCTTGCCGTCGACCTGCACGATGATGTCGCCCGCCTCGATGCCGCCCTTGTCGGCGGGGCCGTCCTTCTCCACGCTCTGCACGAGCGCGCCACGCGGTGCGCCCAGCCCGATGGACTCGGCGACCTCCTTGGTCACCGGCGCGATCTGCACGCCGATGCGCCCGCGGATCACGCGTCCGTTGGTGCGCAGCTGGTCGGCGACGCGCATGGCCTCGTCGATCGGGATCGCGAAGCTGATGCCCATGAAGCCGCCGGACCGGCTGTAGATCTGCGAGTTGATGCCGACCACCTCGCCGCGCAGGTTGATCAGCGGCCCGCCCGAGTTGCCGGGGTTGATCGCCACGTCCGTCTGGATGAAGGGCAGGAAGTCGCCGGTGTCGCGCTGCTTGGCGCTGACGATGCCGGCGGTCACCGTGTTGTCGAGCCCGAACGGCGAGCCGATGGCCATCACCCACTCGCCGACCTTGAGCCGGCCAACGTCGCCGATCCGCACCGGGGGCAGCCCCCCGGCGTCCACCTTCACCACGGCGACGTCGGTGCGACGGTCGGCGCCGACGATGCGCGCCTTGAGCTCGCGCTTGTCGGTGAGCGTGACGATCACCTCCTCGGCGCCGTCGATCACGTGCGCGTTGGTCATGATGAAGCCGTCAGCCGTGAGGATGAATCCCGATCCGACACCGCGCTGGATCGGCTCGTCGCCGTTGCGCCCGCCGGGACCCCCGCGCGGGCCCGGCCCGCCAGGCATCGGGATGCCGAAGCGCCGGAAGAACTCCTCGATGTTCGGATCCATCCCGGGGCCGCCCGCCGCGGCGCCACGGCGCTCGGTGGTGCGGATGTTGACGACGCTGGGGCTGACACGCTCGGCCAGCTCCGAGAAGTCGGGCAGCACCACGGCCGGCGCCGTCTGCGCCTGCGCGAGGCCGGAGCTGGCGAGCGCCCCGAAAGCGGCGACGAACACCGCCAGCGCGGACGCCAGGATGCGTGCGGGCGACCAGGCAACTAGAGATCGGGCAGTCATGGATTCGGGCTCTGCGGGGGAGGTGCTTCAGATGGCGAAGGGGACGAGTCGATACCGAAGGGCCGACAGCGGGTCATGTTCAGGGACGACGCTGCAGGGCTTGCACGAACCGGGCGAGCGTGCCCATCGGCACGTCGCCCACCGCAGTGATCCAATAGGCGCCGCGGCGTTCCGTGAGCGTGCCCGTGGCACCGATCTGCCCTTGCAGCGTGTGGCGGTGGCGTGCCGCGTCGTACGGCTCGATGAAGAGCGAGACGTGGGTCAGGCCGTCGGAAAAGACGGCCTGCACGACGTGCCGGGCGTCGCTTCCCGCTCGCTCCCCGAGCGAACGGCGCAGGCAGCCCACGGGCCGAAAGCCGGGCACCGGCTGCGTGATCTGCCAGCCTTCGTCGTCCAGCCGGGTCGGCTCCAGCGCGGGCTCGACCACGCGCAGACCGTCGCGCGACGGCGACTTCATCTCGGCGAGGATGCGCGCCGGCTGGGCGCGGATGTCGATCTGCACGTCGGTGAAGGCGGCCGACTCGAGCACCGTGCGCGCCGGGCCGACGACGTCGGCGCGCAGCAGCAGTCCGCTCGAACGGTCTGCCCAGAGCCGCTGCGGGTAGCGCCACTCGTCGCGCGGCTGCAGCAACAGCACCTGCGCGTCGCGCCCGGCGACGCGGGCCGTGCCCTCGAGCATCAGCTCGTAGCGATCCAGTGCTCCCGGGTCCGACGGCGCGCCCAGCGCCCGGGACGGCGGCAGCGCCGCATCGCGCCGCTCGACCACGACCACGCCGTCGTGCGGCCAGACGGTGTGCGTCAGGCCGTTGTGCCGGTACACGCGCTGCATGCGCCCGTCGAGGGACTCGACCCGCTCGACGCTGTCGCTGCCGACGCAGTAGTGGGTGATGCGCGAGCCGGACGCCACCCCGCCGGCGGTGACGACCATCGTGCCCTGGTAGCTGCGCTGCAGCGCGGCAGTGCGCATCGCCTCCAGCCAGCCTCGGGCATCCGACGGCGTCGCCGGCGCGGCGCCGGCGAAGCACGAGACGCCCGCAAGCAACAGCGGCAGACCGTGCCGCCGGAACAGCCCGACCATGCGGCTCAGCGCTCGGGTGCGATGGTTTCGACGCTGCGCAGCGCGCCGCCGGGCATCGCGGTCGGCGCGACGGCCACGCCTTGGCGATGGGCGCGCAGGTACGCGTCGAGCTGGGCATCGCGGATCATCCGTCCGTCGAGGTTCTGCGAACCCGGGCTCAGGCTCGCCTGCCGCAGGTCGGTCGACGCGCGCGACGCGCCCGGCGCCGCAGCGAGCGGGCCCGGGCCGCCCGCATCGGCCGGCGCCGGCGCCCGCGTGACGACCAGCACACCCGCGACCGCGACGAAGCCGGCAGCCACGGCCGCCGGCGTCAGCCACCCTTGCCAGCGCCTGGCCGGCGACGCAGCCGGGAGCGCCGCGGGGGCCAGCACCACCGGCTCGGCCTGGAGCCGCTCGCGCAGGCGGGCGAGAAAGACCTCGTCGCGACGCGGCTCGGAGGCCAGGTCCTGCGAGCGCATGACGTCCCCGATGAGGTGGAACGCATGCCAGTCGCGCCGCAGCGCCGGGTCGCGACGCCAGTCGTCGCAGGCGCGCTCGAGTACATCGGCACCCGCCTCGCCGTCCATCAGCGACGACAGGTGCATGCGGGCCGCGTCGGCGGGTTCGGGAAGGGGTGCGGTCATGGGCGGGGGTTGCCGGAAGGAAGTGGGACGAAGCTGCTCACCAGCGCCGGCCGGCGGACGTGTCGAGCAGCGGACGCAGGCGCGCGGCGATCGCGTCGCGCGCGCGGAAGATACGCGAGCGAACGGTTCCGATCGGGCAGTTCATCACGTCGGCGATCTCTTCGTAGCTCAGACCCTCGATCTCGCGCAGCGTGATCGCCTGGCGAAGGTCCTCGGACAGGGCGTCGATCGCCGCGTTGACGGCGGCGGCGATTTCCTTGGACGCGAGCACGGCATCGGGGGTCTCGCCGTCGCTTAGTTCGTTCTCGATACGGGAAGTTTCATCCGACTCGTCGACCGTGGCGAGCGCGCTTTCGGTGACGAGCGGGTCGCGCCGCAACTCGACGAGCGCCTTCTTCGCCGTGTTGACCGCGATCCGGTAGAGCCAGGTGTAGAACGCGCTCTCGCCGCGGAACTGGGGCAGCGCCCGGTAGGCCCGGATGAAGCTCTCCTGGGCCAGATCCTGGACCAGCTCGGGGTCGCGGATCATGCGACCGATCAGGCGTTCGATGCGTCGCTGGTACTTGACGACGAGCATCTCGAATGCCCGTGCGTCCCCGCGCCGGGCGCGTTCGACGAGCAGCGAATCGGCATCCGGCCCGGGCATTCAACGTGCCTGCCCGACGCCAGAGGCGGCGGCCCGCGACCTGCCGAGGCGCGCCGACCCCGCACCGGCAGCGCGCGCGAAGAGCGCCACGCGCAGGGCATGCCACGCGGGCCCGGCGGCGCGCCGGCTCACGGCGATCCAGCGCGCCCGCTGCCGCGCCGCGCCTGGCCGCCAGCGCAAGAGCATCCACCCGCCGAGGTCGATCTCGACGCGGGCCTGCCCCGGGATGCCGTCGACAAGCCATGCGGCGCCGTCCCAGGCCAGGTCGAGCGACGAGGGCGATACGGCCGCGGATCGCCGCGCGACCAGGGCAATCGCGACGGCGGCAGTCGCCGACAGCGCCAGGGACGCGGCGGCCCCGATGCCGGCGTGTCCGGCGACCCAGGCGGCGATCGCTGCGGCGGCCAGCGCCGGCAAGACGATCTGCAGGGCGTGCCACGTCGGGTCGACCGGGCCTGCCCAGCGCACGGCCGGGGCGTCATGCATGACGGCTCCCGAGCGTTGCAGGCCACTCGAGGCGGCCCGCCAGGGCGCGCGGGGACGCCTCGCCGGCCGCCGGCATCACGCGCGCCGGAACACCAGCGTGCCGTTGGTGCCGCCGAACCCGAAGTTGTTCTTGACCGCCGTGTCGATGCGCATCGGCCGCGCCTCGTTGGCGCAGTAGTCGAGATCGCACTCGGGGTCGGGATCGGTCAGGTTGATCGTCGGCGGCGACACCTGGTGGTGCAGCGCGAGCACCGTGAACACGGACTCGATGCCGCCGGCACCCCCCAGCAGGTGACCGGTCATCGACTTGGTCGAGTTGACCACGAGGCGCCGCGCGTGGTCGCCGAAGGCCAGCTTGATGGCCTGCGTCTCGTTGACGTCGCCCAGCGGCGTCGAGGTGCCGTGCGCGTTGAGATACTGCACCTCGCCCGGTCCGACGCCGGCGTTGCGCAATGCGGCGAGCATCGAGCGCTTCGGGCCGTCGACGTTGGGCGCCGTCATGTGGAACGCATCGGCGCCCATGCCGAAGCCCGCCAGTTCGGCGTAGACGCGCGCACCGCGCTTCCTGGCGTGCTCGTATTCCTCGAGCACCAGCACGCCAGCGCCCTCGCCGAGCACGAAGCCGTCGCGGCCGCGGTCCCAGGGCCGGGAGGCCGCCTTCGGGTTGTCGTTGCGCGTCGACAGCGCGCGCGCAGCGGCAAACCCGCCGATGCCGAGCGGCGAGACGGTGCTCTCGGCCCCGCCCGCGATCATCACGTCGGCGTCGCCGTACTCGATGAGCCGCCCGGCCTCGCCGATGCAGTGCAGCCCGGTCGTGCAGGCGGTCACGATCGCGAGGTTCGGCCCGGTGAAGCCGAAACGGATCGAGATGTGGCCCGAGATCATGTTGATGATCGAGGCCGGCACGAAGAACGGCGAGATGCGGCGCGGGCCGCGCTCCATGTACTCGCGATGCGAGGCCTCGATGTTGGGCAGGCCGCCGATGCCCGAGCCGACCATGCAGCCGATGCGCTCGGCACGGGCCTCGTCGAGCTCGTCGTTGGTCGGCAGGCCGGCATCGCGCACGGCCTGGATCGCCGCCGCCATCCCGAAGTGGATGAAGGTGTCCATGTGGCGCGCCTCCTTCGCCGGGATCCAGTCCTCGACGACGAAGCCGCGCACCTCGCCTGCGAAGCGGCAGGCCATCGCCTGCGCATCGAACTTGGTGATGTGGTCGATGCCCGAGCGGCCGGCCAGCAGGTTGGCCCAGCCCTCGGCGACGCTGTTGCCGACCGGGCTGATCAGGCCGAGCCCGGTGACGACGACACGGCGGCGGCCCATGGACAGCGTCAGGCCTTCTGGTGCTTGATCGCGTAGTCGATGGCCAGCTGCACCGTCGTGATCTTCTCGGCCTCCTCGTCGGGGATCTCGATGCCGAACTCGTCCTCCAGCGCCATCACGAGCTCGACCGTGTCGAGCGAGTCGGCGCCGAGGTCGGCCACGAAGGCCTTCTCGTTGGTGACGTCGGACTCGGGCACACCGAGCTGTTCGGCGATGATCTTCTTGACTCGGGACTCGATGTCGCTCATGACTCCTCCGGATGGCGGAATGGTGAAAACCGGGCGCGATTCTAGCGGCGGGGCTGCCGGCGGCCGGCGACTCGCCGGGCGCGCCCGATGCCGGCTCAGGCCATGTACATGCCGCCGTTGACGTGCAGTTCGGCGCCGGTCACGTAGCCGGCCAGCGGCGATGCGAGGAAGGCCACCGCGTGCGCCACCTCTTCGGCGTCTCCGAGGCGCCCCAGCGGCACCTGCGCGAGCAGCGCCGTCCTCTGCGCCTCGGGCAGCGCATCGGTCATGTCGGTGGCGATGAAGCCCGGCGCGACGCAGTTGACCGTCACGTTGCGGCTGCCGAGCTCCCGCGCCAGCGCGCGCGTCATCCCGGCGACCCCTGCCTTCGCCGCGGCGTAGTTGGCCTGGCCGGCGTTGCCCGAGGCCCCGACCACCGACGTGATGTTGACGATGCGACCCCAGCGCTGCTTCATCATGGGCCGCAGCACGGCCCGGCTGGCGCGAAACACCGCCTTGAGGTTCGTGTCGACGACCGCGTCCCAGTCGTCGTCCTTCATCCGCATCGCGAGCTGGTCGCGCGTGATGCCGGCATTGTTGACCAGCACGTGCAGGCCGCCCTCGGCCTTGACGATCGAGTCGATCGCCGCCTCGAGAGCGGCGCCGTCGGTGACGTCGAGGCGGATACCGCGACAGCCGGCATGGGCGGACAGCGCGTCGGAGACCGCCGCCGCGCCTTGATCGCTCGTCGCGGTGCCGATGACGACCAGGCCGTCCGCCGCAAGGCGTGCCGCGATCGCGCGGCCGATGCCCCGCGACGCGCCGGTGACGAGGGCGACGCGCCTGGACGGCGCCTCGGCGGCACTCAAGCGTGAACCCCGCCGAGCACGGCCTTCAGCTCGGCGAGCGAGGGCGGGTCGGACAGCGCCACGCCCACCAGCGTCTCGTCGATGCGCGCGACCATCTTCGACAGCACGCGCCCCGGCCCGCACTCGACCACGTGGCCGACGCCGAGCGCAGCCAGCGCGCGCGTCACCTCGACCCAGCGCACCGGGCCGAACGCCTGGCGATACAACGCATCACGGATGCGCTGCGCATCGGTCTCGGCGACGACGTCGATGTTGTTGATCACCGGGATGCGCGGCGTCGAGATCCGGACGCCCGCCAGCCTGTCGCGCAGCGCCTCCGCGGCCGGCCTCATCAACGCGCAGTGGAACGGCGCGGACACCGCCAGCGGCACCAGGCGCTTGGCACCCGCCGCCTTGAGCAGGTCGGCCGCGCGCGCGATGGCCGCGCGGGTGCCGGAGATCACCGTCTGCTTCGGATCGTTGTAGTTGGCCGCGGCGACGACTTCGCCCGTCGCCGCGGCGGCCTGCGCGCACAGTGCGGCGACCTGGGCCCCGTCGAGACCCAGCACCGCCAGCATTGCGCCTTCGCCCGCGGGCACCGCGTCCTGCATGGCCTGGCCGCGCAGGCGCACGAGCGGCGCCGCATCGGCGAGCGAGAGTGCGCCGGCCGCGACCAGCGCGCTGTACTCGCCGAGCGAATGCCCGGCCAGCGCCGCCGGCTCGCCGCCGCCCTCGGCCCGCCACGCGCGCCAGCAGGCCACGCCCGCGACGAGCATCACGACCTGGGTGTTCACGGTCAGGTCGAGGACCTCCTTGGGGCCTTCGCGGATCAGCCGGCCGACATCGGTGCCGAGGGCGTCCGAGGCTTCGGCGAGCGTGTCGCGCACCGCGCGATGGCCGGCCCAGCCGTCGAGCATGCCGACGGACTGCGAGCCCTGTCCTGGAAAGACGAATGCGAACGAGGACATCTTGTTCTCCGTCTCCTGTCGAGTTCTTGTGCGATGGGTGTCCGGGTTGAGGGCAGTCGCGCTCCGGCGGCTCAGAAGTCGAGCAGCACGGCGCCCCACGTGAAGCCGCCGCCCACGCCCTCCAGCAGCACGGTGTCGCCGCGACGGATGCGACCGGTGCGCACGGCCACGTCCAGCGCCAGCGGCACCGACGCCGCCGATGTGTTGCCATGCTCGTCGACGGTGACGACGAGCCGCTCCGGCGGCAGCCCGAGCTTGCGCGCCGTGCTCTGCATGATGCGGATGTTGGCCTGGTGCGGGATCAGCCAGTCGACGTCGGATTCGCTGCGGCCAGCCTTCGCGAGCACCGACCGCGCGACGCTCTCGAGCACGCTCACCGCCAGCTTGTACACCGCCTGTCCATCCATGCGCAGCAGCGGATCGCCGAGCACGCGGCCGCCGGCGACCGTGCCCGGCACGCAGAGGATGCCGACGTGGCGGCCGTCGGCGTGCAGCTCGCTGGCCAGCACGCCAGGGGTGTCGCTGGCCTCGAGCACGACCGCACCGGCGCCGTCGCCGAACAGCACGCAGGTGGTGCGGTCGTCGAAGTCGAGGATGCGCGAGAAGACCTCGGCGCCGATGACGAGCGCGCGCGTGGCGCTGCCGGCGCGGATCATCGCGTCGGCGACCGACAGCGCGTAGACGAACCCGGAGCACACCGCCTGCAGGTCGAAGGCGGCAAAGCCGGCGACGCCGAGGTTGCGCTGCACGAGTGCGGCGGTGGCCGGGAACACCATGTCCGGCGTCGACGTGGCGACGATCAGCAGGTCGATCTCGTCGGCGCGCCGCCCGGCCGCCTCGAGCGCCTGCCGCGCGGCCGCGGTCGCGAGATCGCTGGCGTTGACGCCGTCATCGGCGAAGTGCCTGGCCCGGATGCCGGTGCGTTCGACGATCCAAGCGTCGCTGGTCTCGATGCCGCGCCGCGCGAGCTCAACCGCGAGGTCGGCGTTCGTCACCCGCCTCGGAGGCAGCATGCTGCCGGTGCCGGTGATCCTCGAGTAGGGGGGGCGCGACACGGCGGGGCTGTTCGCGCCGATCATGCCACCCGGCGGTCGGCCAAGCCATCGCCGCCCGCGACGCCCTCGACGGGCAGCGCGGCCAGCGTGGCGGCGATCCGATCGTGCACGCGTTCGAGCAGGCGGTTTCGGGCTGCATCATACGCGCGGCCGAGCGCATGCTCGAACGCAAAGGCGTCGGCCGAGCCGTGGCTCTTGAAGACGAGGCCTCGCAGTCCGAGCAGCGCCGCGCCGTTGTAGCGGCGCGGGTCGACGCGCGACTTGAAGCGGCGCAGCACCGGCAGTGCAGCCAGCGCGGCGAGCCGCGCGAGCGGCGTGCGGGTGAACTCCTGGCGGATGAACTCCGACAGCATCGACGCCAGGCCTTCCGAGGTCTTCAGCAGCACGTTGCCGACGAAGCCGTCGCACACCACGACGTCCGTCGTGCCCTTGAAGATGTCGTTGCCCTCGACGTTGCCGTGGAAGCTCAGGTGCCCGCCGGCGGCTGCCCAGCGCAGCAGTTCGGCGGCACGCTTGATCGTCTCGCTGCCCTTGATCGCCTCCTCCCCGATGTTGAGCAGGCCCACGGTCGGGTCGGCGCGGCCCTCGACGGCCGTGACCAGCGCACTGCCCATGACCGCGAACTGAAGCAGGTGCTCGGGCGTGCAGTCGACGTTGGCGCCCAGATCGAGCACGGTCGTGAAGCGGTCCCGGCGGTTGGGCATCACCGTCGCGATCGCCGGCCGGTCGATGCCCTCCACGGTCTTGAGCAGGTATCTCGCCACCGCCATCAGTGCGCCGGTGTTCCCGGCCGAGACGCAGACATGCGCAGGCAGTTCGGCGTCCGCCTTGAGCTGCGCGATGGCGACGCGCATCGACGAGTCCCGCTTGCGGCGCAAGGCCACCTCGACCGGATCGTCCATCGTGACGACCTCGCTCGCCGTGACACGACGGCAGCGTGTCCAGGAGGCCGCCGGCGCCAACGCCTCGGAAGTGCCGACGAGCGTCAGCTCGACGTCGGCGTGCCGCGCCAGGAAGGCACGGCATGCGGGCAGCGTGATCGCGGGCCCGTGGTCGCCGCCCATGCAGTCGACGACGATGCGGACCCGGGCCAGCGGCTCGAGGACCGTGGTGGACACGATGCGCCCTCAGCCGACGCCGGCAACGCGCGGCGCCGGCATCGTCGGGCGGGTCTTCGGGCCGGGGCCGGGCGATCGCCCGGCCATCGCGAGAGCCGGCATGGACCAGCGGCCGGGGCCGCTCAGGCGTCCGCCTTGGACTTCAGGACCTTGCGCCCGCGGTAGAAGCCCGTCGGGCTGATGTGATGGCGAAGATGCACCTCGCCCGTCGTGGACTCGACCGCGATGCCCGGGGTCCCGAGCGCGTTGTGCGAACGGTGCATGCCGCGCTTCGACGGTGACTTCTTGTTCTGCTGGACAGCCATGATCCGATCTCCTGTTGACGGCTGGCGCGGTGTCGCGCAGGCGCCGCGCGACGTCCGCGGACGCCCGCGGCCTGCACGGGACCGGGTGCTCCCCGGTCGTGCATGGCCCCACGTTCCGTGGACCGCAGGTTGCAGCCACGGTCCAGGGATCGTTCAGGGTCCCCGTCCGGCCACACGCGAAAAGCGCCGGATTATACGTGGCGGCGCCGGCGAGGAGCGCGCCTCAGTCGTCCCGGCCCGCCGGACCGGCGCGCCGCAGCGCCGCCAGCTCGGCGAACGGATGCGCCGGCGCCGGGTCGTCGGCATCCGCGACCGGCAACGGCAACGGCTCGGGGCAGGCCTCGTGGCGCGGCACGATGGGCAGCGCCAGCAGCAACTCGTCCTCGACGAGCGCGACGAGGTCGAAGGCACGCGACCACACGAGCACGTCGTCGTCGAGTTCCTCGTCGAGGCGCGCCGCCTCGTCCTCGGTGGCGACGAACCGGAACCAGCGGTCGACCGCGAGCGGTTGCGCGAGCGGCTGCAGGCAGCGCTGGCACTGCAACGGAACCACGCCGTCGGCGCGAAGCCGCAGCCAGACCTCCGCCTCGCCGCCGACCCCCGCCCGCACCTCGCCGGCGGCGTGCCAGCGCACCGGGGCCATCGCCGCGTCGGCCGGGGCGGACAGGCAGGCCTCCAGGCGCGCGAGCGAGCCGGGCGGGAGCTCGCCGTCGAGGCGGCCGCCGCGACGCGCGAACGCCACGACGTCGAGCCGCGTCGGGTCGGTCGGCCTGCTCTTCATCGCCCCAGTGTAGCGACGCACCGGTGGGACAATCCGCGCATGCCCGTGTCGCGGCCACCCCTCGTCCTCGCGTCCACGTCGCGCTACCGGCAGGAGCTGCTGTCCCGGCTGCGGCTGCCGTTCGAGGTGGTCGCGCCGGCCGTCGACGAGACGCCGCATCCGGGCGAAACGCCGCGTGCGCTGGCGTCGAGGCTCGCGCGCGACAAGGCGCTGGCGGTCGCCGCCCTGCGGCCCGCGGCGGTCGTCATCGGTTCGGACCAGGTCACCGATCTCGACGGCGAACCGCTCGGCAAACCGGGCTCGCACGCGCGCGCCGTGGCCCAGCTGCAGCGCCTGAGCGGCCGCCTTGCCGTGTTCCACACCGCGGTCGCCGTGGTACGTGCGGATGCGGGTTTCGAGCGCGAGTCGGTCGCGGAGGTCGCGGTACGGTTTCGCGACCTGGCGCCGGCCGAGATCGAGCATTACCTGCAGCTCGAGCGCCCCTACGACTGCGCCGGCAGCGCGAAGAGCGAGACGCTGGGCATCGCGCTGCTCGAGTCGATCGAGTCCGACGACCCCACCGCGCTCGTCGGGCTGCCGCTGATCCGCACCGCCGCGCTCCTGCGCGCCGCGGGCCTGGACCCGCTCGCGGCCGATGGCGGCTGACCCAGGCGCCGGCGCCCCCCCGGGCACGCTCTGGCTGGTGCCCAACGCGCTGGACCACGGCGCCGACCCGGTCCCGATCGACGACGTGCTGCCGCTCGGCACGCTTCGGCGCGCGGCGGCACTCGCGCAGTGGGTGGTCGAGGATGCCCGCAGCGCGCGTGCCTTCCTCAAGCGGGCGGGCGCCATCGTGCCGCTGGCGCGCCCGCTGCAGTCCATCGTCATCCGCGAGCTGCCCCGCGCCCCGAAGGGCGGCAGCGCGGGTGCCGGCGCGTCGGCCTGGCGCGAGCTGCTCGCGCCGGCGCATGCGGGCGAGGATGTCGGGCTGCTGTCCGAGGCCGGTCTGCCAGCGGTCGCCGATCCCGGATCGCGGCTCGTCGCGGCCGCGCATGCCGAGGGCGTGCCGGTGCGCGCGCTGCCGGGCCCGTGCGCGCCGGTCCTCGCGCTCGCCGCGAGCGGGCTCGACGGCCAGCACTTCTCATTCGTCGGCTACCTGCCGCAGGAGCCGGCTGCCCGCATCGCGCGCCTGCGCGAGCTCGAGTCCCTGTCGGCGCGCCTTGCCCAGACGCAGGTCTTCATCGAGACCCCGTACCGGAACGCCGCGCTGCTCGATGCGATCGTCGCGCACCTGGACGCGCGCACGCGGCTGTCCGTCAGCTGCGGCCTGACGCTCCCACAGGGCTGGTCGCGCTGCGACAGCGTCGCGGGCTGGCGTGCGAGACCGCAGGCGCTGCCGCCGCGGCTGCCGGCCGTCTTCGCGCTGCTGGCCCGCTGACCGGACTGGCTCAGCGGCTGCCGCCGAGCAGCGACGCGACCTTCTTCTTCGGCCGGATGTTCGGTGACACGGCGCGCGCGGTCGGTGCCGGCGCGGGCTTCTCCCAGGCCGCCCCGCCGCTGCCCGAGGGCTCGTACGGCTGGAAGAACAGCGGGTCGGCGGACGGCGCCGGACGTGCGGCGGCGGGCCGCGGCACCCTGCCCGCCCGGTCGGCCGCCGGACGATCGCGCGGCTC
>JALORQ010000205.1 GCA_025458805.1 Rubrivivax sp. | reverse complement strand
CCTGACGCACGGCATGCCGCTCAACATGAGCGGCAAGTGGTTCAAGGTGGTGAGCTACGGGCTCGATGCGAACGAGGCCATCGACTACGACGCGATGGAACGCCTGGCCCACGAGCACAAGCCCAGGCTCATCATCGCCGGGGCCAGTGCGTACAGCCTGCGCATCGACTTCGAGCGTTTCGCGAAGGTCGCGAAGGCCGTCGGCGCCGTCTTCATGGTCGACATGGCGCACTATGCCGGCCTGATCGCCGCCGGCGTCTACCCCAATCCGGTGCCGTACGCCGACGTCGTCACCAGCACCACGCACAAGAGCCTGCGCGGGCCGCGCGGCGGCATCATCGTGATGAACGACGAGGCCATCGCCAAGAAGGTCAACAGCGCGATCTTTCCCGGCATCCAGGGCGGCCCGCTGATGCACGTCATCGCCGGCAAGGCGGTGGCCTTCAAGGAGGCGCTGGCGCCCGAGTTCAGGGCCTACCAGCAGCAGGTCGTGGCCAACGCACGCGTGCTGGCCGAGACGCTGATCGAGCGCGGCCTGCGCATCGTCAGTGGCCGCACCGAAAGCCACGTGATGCTCGTCGACCTGCGGCCCAAGGGCCTCACCGGCAAGGAGGCCGAGGCCGTGCTGGGCCGCGCGCACATGACCTGCAACAAGAACGGCATCCCGAACGACCCGCAGAAGCCGATGGTCACGAGCGGGATCCGCCTCGGCACCCCGGCGATGACCACGCGCGGCTTCCGCGAGGAGCAGGCACGGCTCACGGCCCACCTGATCGCCGACGTCCTCGACCGCCCTCACGACGAGGCCCATGTCGAGGCCGTGCGCGCCAGGGTCGCGGCGCTGACGCGCGACTTCCCGGTGTACCGCTGAGCGCGGCACGCCGGCCACGCCCCTGCCCCGCGCGATGCGCTGCCCGTTCTGCGCCCACGACGACACGCAGGTCGTCGAGACGCGCGAGTCCGACGAGGGCGGCGTCATCCGCAGGCGCAGGCGCTGCCTGAAGTGCGACAAGCGCTTCACCACCTACGAGCGTGCCGAGATCGTCCTGCCTGCCGTCGTGAAGAAGGACGGATCGCGCGCCGACTTCGACCGCGACAAGCTGCGCGCGTCGATGCAGCTCGCGCTGCGCAAGCGGCCGGTGAGCACCGAGCAGGTCGACGCCGCGGTCGAGCGCATCCAGGACGAGCTGCTCGCGGCCGCGGCACGCGAGGTGCCTTCGGCCCGCATCGGCGAACTCGTGATGCGCGAACTCGAACGCCTCGACAAGGTCGCCTACGTCCGCTTCGCGAGCGTCTACCGAAGCTTCGAGGACGTCGACGAGTTCCGCCAGCTCATCCGCGACATCTGACCCGCCCCCGTCGCGGGGAGAGGCGCCCCCCCGCAAGGGCATGCCGCGTTCCCGCTCCAGCGGGTCGCGGTGCCGCGCGCGGGCGCCTAGATTGACCGGCATCCCCACCTCCGACCGGAGACCGCGATGCCGAATCCCGCTTCAACCCGCCGCGCGGTGCGCGGCCTCACCCTCGTCGAGATGCTCGTCGTGGTCGCGGTGCTCGCGGTCCTGGCCGGCGTCGCGCTGCCCGGCTGGAGCGAGGCGCGCGAGCGACGTCACCTCGAGGGCGTGGCCGCGCAGCTCGAGACCGACATCCACTTCGGCCGCAGCGCCGCCGTCGCGCGCAACGAGGTGCTGCGGCTGAGCTTCGGCGCCGCGCCGGCGGGCCGCTGCTACGTCGTCCACAGCGGCCCGGCGGGCGCCTGCGCCTGCGGCGCCGACGGCGACGCCGCCTGCACAGGCGGCGCCGAGCCGGTGCGCGTGGTCCACCTCGCGCCGGCGCTGCCGGTGCGGCTGCAGGCCAACGCGGCGTCGATCGCCTTCGACCCGGTCAAGGGCACGGTGACGCCGACGGCGACCGTCCGCGTGGTCGCCGACGGCGGGCGCGCGATCCACCAGGTCGTCAACGTGATGGGACGCGTGCGCAGCTGCTCCCCGGCCCCGGCGCTGCCCGGCTACCGCGCCTGCTAGGGCGGCCCCGCGGCGGCCGGCGCCGGCGCGCCGCGGTGGCGCCTGCGGGCGACGAACGGTGCGCCAGCGGCGACGAGCGGCGGCGCCGGCAGCCGGGGGCCGTGCCGATAATCCGTGACATATGGCACACCCTGGGGCACACCCCGGCTCGACCCGGCGGGCAGGCAGCGAAGGCGGTGGCGGGGGTGGCTTCACCCTCGTCGAGCTGCTGATCGCGCTGGTCGTGCTGGGCATCCTGGCCTCGGTCGCGCTGCCCAGCTTCCTCGACTCGGTGCGCAAGGGGCGCCGCTCGGAGGCCTTCGCGGCGCTCAACGCGGTGCAGCAGGCGCAGGAGCGCTGGCGGGCGAACAACCCGAGCTACACGACCGACCTGTCGGCCGCCGGGCTCAACCTGCCGACCTCCAGCTCGGGCGGCCGCTACTCGATCGCCGTCAACGCGGCCGACGCCAGCGGCTACACGGTCACCGCCACCGGCAACGGCAGCCAGGCCGAGGACGGCTCGTGCGCCAAGCTCGCGGTCCAGGCTGCCGGCGGCAACATCCGGTACGGTTCGGGGACCAGCGGCGGCAGCGTGGTGTTCTCCGACAACGACCGCTGCTGGGCACGCTGAGCATGCGGCGCGGCGCCCAGCAGGCCTTCACGGTGATCGAGCTGATCGTCGTCATCGCGGTGGTCGGCGTCGTGCTGGCAATCGCCGGGCCGGCCTTCACCGACTACCTGCTGGTGCAGCGGCTCAAGGGCGTCCACGCGCAGCTCGTCACCGACCTGCAGTACGGGCGCGGCGAGGCGGTGGCGCGCAACATCGCGATGCGCTTCGTCTTCCGCAGCGACGACAGCCGGACCTGCTACACGCTCTACACGGTCGCGCCCGGGTCGTCGACCGGGCTGCGTTGCAACTGCCTGCTCGGCGCCGGCAGCGCCTGCAGCAGCGCCTCGGCGACCGAGGTGCGCACGCACAGCGTGCAGCGATCGACCGGCGTGCGCTTCGTCACCCCCGACGGCGTCGACCCGGCCTTCGCGATCGACCACGTCAGCGGCGGCCTGCTCGCGATCCCGAGCGACCAGCTGTCGAGCCCGCTGGCCGCCTTCACCGTCGACACCACGATCGCCGGGCCGCGCACGCTGCGCACGACGATCGGCCGCGCCGGCCGCGTGACCTCCTGCGCGACCGACGCACGGCTCGGAGCCACGCCATGCTGAGGCGGCATCCTCCCGACGCGCGCCGCCTGCAGCGCGGGCTGTCGCTCGTCGAGATGATGGTCGGCATCGCGGTCGGCCTGATCGTCGTCTCGGCTGCCGCGCTGCTGGTGGGCAGCCAGCTCGGCGACAACCGCCGACTGCTGCTCGAGACCCAGGTGCAGCAGGACCTGCGCGCGGCGGCCGACATCGTCACGCGCGATCTGCGCCGCGCCGGCGCATGGACCGACACCGCGCGCGTGGGCCTGTGGACCGCAGGCGCCGCGCCGCAGCCCAACCCGTATGCGGCCATGACGCCCGCATCGGGGGTCGCGACGCAGGTCGACTACGGCTACTACCGCAACCCGAGCGCACCCACGGTCTACGGCTTCCGCCTCAACAACGGCGTGCTGCAGACCTTTCTCGGCGGTGGCTGGCAGGACCTGACCGACGCGCGGGCGGTGCGGATCACCGCCTTCGACGTCGACGTGCGCCAGGAGCCGCCGCCCGGCGCCCCGGCCCTGCGTGCGCCCTGCCCCAATGACTGCCCGGGCGGCGGCGACGCCTGCTGGCCCACCGTCACCGTGCGCGAGGTGACGGTCGACATCGCCGGGCAGTCGGTCGCAGACGCAGCGGTGCAGCGCAGCCTGCGCACCGTCGTGCGGCTGCGCAACGACGACCTGCAGGGGGCCTGCCCGTGACGATGCGGCGACCGCCACCCACACGGCAACGCGGTGTCGCCGCGCTGGTCGTCGTGATGGTGCTGTTCTTCGTCGTCTCGCTGGTGGCGGCCTACACCAGCCGCAACCTGATCTTCGAGCAGCGCACCGCGGTCAACCAGCAGTCGTCGACGCAGGCGATGGAGGCGGCCGAGGCCGGCATCGAGTGGGCGCTGACGCGGCTCAACATGGGCCGCGTCACGGCCAGCTGCGACGCCAGCGCGGTGGCCGCCGACACCCCTTTCCGCGAGCGCTACCTCGCGATCGACACGGCGACCGGCGCGATCACCGCGCGCGCCGCCACCGCGACCTGCGTCTGGACCGGCGCCGACTGGTCCTGCACCTGCCCCGACGCCGGCGACGCGTTGCCGGCCAACCCCGTCGGGGCCGGCCCCTTCCCCGCATTCCGCGTGCGCTTCGTCACCGTCTCGACCACGCAGCCCGGCGTGATCCGGCTCGAATCGAACGGCTGCACCCGGCTCGACGCCGCCTGCCTCTCGTTCGGCGGCCAGGGGCTGGGCGGCGAGGGCCGCACCATCGTGCGCTCGCTGCTCGCGCTGGCGAACGCGCTGCCGCGGCCGCCGGCCGCCGCGCTGACGGCGCGCGGCGCGGTCGACGTCGCGCAGCAGCTGGTCAACACCGACCCCGCCAGCAACGGGATCGCCGTGCAGTCGCGCGCGCCCGACGCCGACGTGGTCGCGCCCGACGTCGTCACCCTTCCCGGATCGCCGGCCGAACAGG